>JBCDAD010000032.1:0-22846 GCA_039186325.1 Pseudomonadota bacterium
ATCAGCACAAAAAAGCAGGCCTCAAACCCAAGCGCCTCGGCGTCGAGCTCGACAGTTTGGACGCCAATCACGCCCGCTTCGCGCAGTTTGCGGATTCGATTCCAGACGGGCGTCTTTGAACTGCCCACTTCTTTGGCGATGTCATCCAAAGACTGCCCCGCGTCACGCTGCAGGGCGTTAAGAATTTTTCGATCTGTGTCATCGATACGCATAGGCATTCTCTATATCATAGCGAAACAGAATTCAATTCCGATTTTTACTCAATATGCGGAATTATCGCTTTTATTTACCTCACCATATGGTCAATCATCGGAAAATTTTCCTATATTCCGTTAAAGCAACAAAGGCGAAGAGCTATGCAGCATTTCCCCATTTTTCTCGACCTTGACGGCAAGACCGTGGTGGTTTCTGGCGGCGGCGAGGCGGCATTGGCAAAAGCGCGCCTCATAATGGCTGCAGGCGGGATACCAACAATAATTTCGTCCGAGATTGAGCCAGCTTTGCAAAATGAGCTCAACGGGGCCGCTCGCTTTATCTTTCGATCGCCTAAGCAAACGGATTTTGGCGCGCCGATAGCGATTATCGCCATAGAAGACGGAGAACTGGCGAAGATATATGCGGCGATGGCGCAGTCCCAGGGCTCGCTTGTTAATGTGGTTGATCAACCCGATCTCTGTGAATTCAATGTCCCGTCGATCATCGACCGAGATTCGGTGACGGTGGCGATTTCGACCAACGGCGCGTCGCCGGTCCTGGGGCGGCGGATCCGTGCGCAAATTGAGGCCTTGTTGCCAGCGCGACTGGGTGATGTCGCGACCTTCGCCGCGAAATTTCGCGAAGCTGTGAAAGACATGATCAGGCCGGCGCGACGCCGGGCTTTCTGGGAGCGCGTGATTGATGGGCCAATCGCGAATGCGGTGCTTCGAGGTGATTCAGTTGCTGCAGAAAAGCAGATGCTGGCCGAACTCAACACATTCAACGCCGAAGCCTTGCGCGGAAGCGTGCATATTGTCGGCGCGGGGCCGGGTGATCCCGATCTTTTGACATTGCGCGCGCTTCGGCTTCTGCAATCCGCTGATATTATTTTCTTTGATCGCCTGGTCGGTGATGAGATCCTGAATCTTGCCCGGCGCGACGCAGAGCGCGTTTTTGTCGGCAAAGCGAAAGCCGATCACGCATTACCGCAGCGTGAAATCGAGGCGCTGATGGTTGCAGCGGCGCAAGCCGGAAAGACAGTCGTGCGTCTTAAGGGCGGCGATCCTTTTGTTTTCGGCCGCGGCGGTGAGGAGTTAGAATCGCTGCGTAAAGCGGGAATCGAGGTGGACGTTACCCCGGGTATTACCGCCGCCGTCGGATGCGCCGCATCCGTCTCATTGCCGCTCACCCATCGCGATTACGCCCAGGCAGTCACTTTCGTGACCGGTCATGCGAAAGGCGATGCGGATCCTTCTCTCGACTGGCGTGCCTTGGCGACGCTCAACAACACGCTCGTCGTTTATATGGGGGTCGGCAAAGCGCAGCAGATTTCAGCGCAGATGATCGCGCATGGCCGTGCGCCGTCAACGCCTGTCGCGGTTGTTGAGAATGGAACGCGTGCAAATGAAATTGCTGTTAAGGGGAGCCTTGCTGAACTGCCGCGCATTATTCAGGCTGCGAAAATTAGCGGCCCGGCGCTGCTGATTATTGGGGAGGTCGCCGCCTTGAGTGATGCGGATGACCTTATTTCTATCGTTGGCGACCATAGGAGTGCGGCATGAAAAGCATCACCGCTAACCGCCTGCAGGACGGCGCCGTCGTTTACCTCAGTGATAAAGATCAGTGGGAGGAAAAATTTTCCTGTGCCGCTGTCTTTGGCGACGATGAGGCGTTGGATGTCCTTACGGCCGCTCAGTCGCGCGTCGGCGAAATCGCTGGCGCCTACTTGATCGATATTGATGACGGCGCACCAACTGGACGCGAAAGACTAAAAGAATCGATTCGCAGCAAAGGCCCGACCGTGCGCGAAGACCTCGGCTTGCAGGCGGAGGCCTAGATCATGAGCGAATTAAAGCTCTATGGCGACCCGATTAGCGGCAATTGCCTGAAGGCAAAATGGACAGCCGATTATCTCGGCGTTGACTATGATTGGGTGTCGCTGGACATCATGAACGGTGACACGCGAACCGAAGACTTTCTCAACATCAATCCATTCGGCCAAGTACCGAGCGCGCTGTTGCCCGACGGGCGCATTGTAACGCAGTCGAACGCCATCATTGTTTACCTTGCAGAGAATTTTGGCGGAACGCTTCTGCCGGAAGACGCGTTTGAGCGGGCGAAGGTGTTTCAGTGGCTCTTCTGGGAACAGAATTCTCATGAGCCCTATATTGCGGGACGTCGGTTTCGCAAATCATACCGCAAACTTGCGGACGAAGAAATCGATAGCGAATGGCTGCCGCGTGGTGACGCAGCGCTCGCCCTGATTGAACAGACCGTAAAAGATTCCAGCTACCTCGCAGGTGAGGCGCTTACGCTCGCCGACATCGCTGTGGTGGCCTATACGCGCGTCGCCCATGAAGGCGGATTTGATCTTTTAAAGTACCCGGCGGTGCGCGCCTGGATCACGCGCGTTGAACGCGCCCTCGATATCGAGCTTTCGGAGGTCGCGTGATGTATCGCTATGATGAGTTCGACGCGACCATGGTTGCAGAGCGTGTTTCGCAATTTCGCGGGCAGGTGACGCGGCGTTTATCGGGTGAGCTTACGGAAGATCAATTCAAGCCGCTTCGCTTGATGAATGGGCTTTATCTGCAGTTGCATGCATACATGCTCCGCGTTGCGATTCCCTATGGAACATTCACGTCTAAGCAAATGCGAAAACTCGCGCATATCGCGCGGAAATACGACAAAGGCTACGGCCATTTCACCACCCGTCAGAACATTCAATATAATTGGCCTGCGCTTGTTGATGTTCCCGATATTCTTGATGAGCTCGCTGACGTTGAGATGCACGCTATCCAGACATCCGGTAATTGCATCCGTAATGTCTCATCCGATCACTATGCTGGCGCTGCTCGCGATGAAATCGAAGATCCGCGCCCTTATGCGGAGATTATTCGTCAGTGGTCAACCTTTCATCCGGAGTTCTCGTTTTTACCACGCAAATTCAAGATTGCTGTTACCGGTGCGGAAAATGATCGTGCTGCGGTTGCTTTCCACGATATCGGAATCAAACTGGTCCGCGGCGAAGGCGACTTAATCGGATTCCAGATTTTTGTTGGCGGCGGACTTGGTCGCACGCCCTATATCGGCCAGGTTATAAAGGATTTCCTGCCGAAGACGCAGCTGCTCTCTTATCTGGAGGCCATTCTGCGCGTTTATAATGTGGCCGGGCGCCGGGACAACAAATATAAAGCGCGCATTAAAATCCTCGTTAATGCAATAGGTATCGACACGTTCCGTGACCTGGTCGAACGAGAATGGTCGGATTTAAAAAATCGCGATATCGATCTGCCTAGAGAGGAAATGGGTCGCATCGAAGCCTATTTTGCGCCGCCATCCTTCGAAGCTCTTGTTGACGAAAGCGTACTACTAGAAGATCAGCGGAAAAACGACCCGGCGTTTGACCAGTGGGTTAGAACGAATGTGGCCGCGCATCGCGCGTCCGGCTACGCCATTGTGAATATCAGCTTAAAACCGATAGGCGGCATTCCGGGCGATATTTCAGACACGCAAATGGAGACTGTTGCGAATCTGGCCGAGCAATACTCATTTGACGAGATCCGAGCGACGCACGAGCAAAACCTTGTTCTGGCTCATGTTCGTAAAGACGACCTTTTTGAAGTCTGGAGCGCGCTGGAGGCCGTTGGGCTTGCAACCGCGAATGCCGGTCTCGCAAGTGACATAATCGCTTGCCCGGGCCTTGATTATTGCACGCTTGCGAACACGCGATCGATCCCGATCGCCCAACGCATCTCACAACAGGTCGGCAATGTTGCTGAACAGGAAGAAATCGGCGCCCTGAAGATCAAAATCTCCGGCTGCATCAATGCATGCGGACACCATCATGTGGGCCATATCGGCATTCTTGGCGTCGATAAAAAAGGCGAAGAATTCTACCAGATCACGTTGGGCGGGTCGGCCGCAGATGATGCGAGCCTCGGCGATATCGTAGGTCGCGGCTTGTCTTCGGAGGATGTTGTCGAAGCCGTCGGAACGCTGATTAATTTCTATAAAGACAAAAAACAAGACGGCGAAGAATTCCTGGACACTTATCGACGTCTTGGTGTCGAACCTTTCAAGGAGGCCCTATATGCCGCTGCTTAAATTTGCGCATGACACGTTTTCGCCGGCCGTTGAGGAGGCGCAGGAAGAAGTGACGCTCGATGCGTGGCTTGAAAATCCTCATGCCCATGCCGGCGCAACAATTCTCGTCATCAACAATGATGAGGACTTGTTTGATCTGCGCTGCGATTTCGCTGGTTTCTCAGTAATTGTGCTGGATTTTCCGTCCTTTGCAGATGGGCGCGCCTATTCGCAAGCGCGTTTGTTGCGGGAGCGGTATGGTTTTCGCGGTGAGATTCGCGCGCGCGGCGACATCTTGCGCGATCAGCTTTTCTTTATGGTCAGGTGCGGGATTGACGGATTTGAAATGGACACCGGCGACGCCGCGACAGCGAACGATGCATTTTCTGAGTTTTCGTTTGCTTATCAACGAGCGGCGGACAAAGGCGAGCCAATCTGGCGCATGCGCCTCCAAAGCGCCAAGGCGGCGTAGAGGTCAGCACCCATGAGCAATAGCGCCGCAGCATTTGATGTAGATGATTGCCCGCCGTCGGCGACGGCGGAGGGGCTGGCGTGCCGCGCCCAGAGACTCTCCATGCAGTATGGATCTGAGGACGCGGAAACCATTATTCGCGCGGGGCTGGCGGCGTTTCCCGGACGCATTGCGCTTGTGTCTTCCTTCGGGGCGGAATCCGTCGCGTTATTGCATCTGGCGGCGCGGGTTGATCCGACAATACCCGTAATATTTCTCGATACCGGCAAACACTTCGCGCAAACGCTCAGCTATCGGAAAAAACTGGCGGCGCGGCTCGGCTTAACGAATGTCCGAGATGTTACGCCAAATACGGACGAGTTGACGGTGCAAGACCCAAAGGGCGATCTTTGGCGCCGCGATACTGACGCCTGTTGCGCCCTGCGGAAGTCGGCGCCGCTTTCTGATGTGTTGCAGGGTTTCGACGCCTGGATCACAGGGCGGAAACAGTTTCATGGTGGCGATAGAATGCACTTGCCGGCGTTTGAGAACTCGGGCCCGCATATCAAGGTCAATCCGTTAATTCGTTGGAACGCGAAGCAAATCGCGGCCTATATCGCTGTGCATGAGTTGCCGGCGCATCCCCTGGTGGCGCAAGGCTACCCCTCTATCGGTTGTTGGCCATGCACGAAGCCTGCGGCGTCTGGCGAAAATGTGCGGGCGGGGCGTTGGCGCGGCGCAGAAAAAACCGAGTGCGGTATTCACACGAGCGCCTCCTAGAGTTTTTTACGCGCTAAAGTTGTTCAATTTTGACTGGCGACGCATTCTGTGGGACCTATCCTGCAGGTGTCTTTCTCGCATTTTTTTTGGGGGTCTCCAGTGGGTATATTCAAAACAATTTCTGCAGGTATCGCGCTCATGGGCTCATTCCTGCTTATGCAGTCGCCAGCAAACGCAACGTTTGGCGGTTGGTATGCATATTATCCGGCTCGCCCGGCGCCGCAAAATTCTGTGTGCGCTGGCATCCGAGGAAATGGCGCGAACCTTTTTGCGCATTACGGCGTACTTGCCCGTCAGGTCGAAGAATACGGCCCTGTTACCTGCGCCGCAGGCGGTAGCTCAGGCAGTATCACCACATTCATATTAGAAAGTATCTGGGCAAACCCTGACTTGCATCGGTGTAATCGCGGCCGTCGCTGCAATGATCGTAAGCGCGATGCGCGCAAAGCGCTCATGCTGAAGTCCTTTATCGGATTATCCGAAGCCGGCGTCTTTCAGGATATTGCGACTATAAACGCCCTTCTCGAGGCGCTGGAAGATCATGACGTGATGGACCAGATGAGCGGCCCGACACCGCTTGAGGGCGTAGCGGCGTTTATCGGTATTCTGCGTGACCTTGGTCCGTTGATTAATCCCGAAGTCATCGAACTATTAATTACTTCGCCGGACCCTGTTTTCCATGCGACGGATATTATCGAAGGTCTTCAGAAGGGCGTCCAATTCGTAGTTGACGACCCGCGCGTCTTTCTGCGTACGTCGGTCATAAACTTTAATGCGTTTGCTGAACTTCTCGATACTTACGGATCTTTTTATGCGGGGTATGGACCGTATGACCGGCGTGGATTTCGTCGATGGCTGCGCGCTTGCGCGGTTCCGAGCCGCGGGCTGACGTGGGACGAGACGGCGACGTTGCCCGGTACGGACGGGCGGACTTGCGGCGAAACGCTAGTCGATCTTTTTAATGAGTTTCGTGACCGGGCCGCCATCAATCCGGGCCAGCGCAGGATTGACGATAATGTCGGCGACTATCTGCCTGTTTACGGCGTCACTGGCGTCATTGTCGGCGACTCCATAGAGCTTTGGGAAGAGGCGCGGGCGGCGTGGATCGCCGCGGAGCCAATCCCGTTTGAGCCAGACTTTGACGATATCGGCGTTGGTTATTGGGGCAAACGGGGCGAGCTCCGCCGAATGAGCCGTCGCCTGGATCGCCGGTTCATGGACCTTGGCTCTATGCAATTTACACCGCTTGGCGAAACGAACTGGCGCGAGGTTTTGGCCTCTTCTCCGGCAGAGCCTGGATTTTCGCCAGCGATTCGCCTGAATGCTGGCGTGCTTTCGGTTGGCGGTTGGGCAGATCCATTGCGGGTCTTGCCGCTCAAGGCATTGCGCGCCCGGGCGACGATCGCGGTCAACCGGCGGGACGGCGTAGGCGGCTTCACCGTTGAGGCCACGCGCCTGTTGAATGCTTCAGATGAGCAGCTTGATGAACTTTATTCCACAGATGATCCTGAAAGCACGTTCTCCATTGGCCTGGAGAAAGCGAGCGGTGTTTGGTGTACGGATTGGGACGGCCAAATGGGCGTTCCAAATTTGCTGTTTAACGACGCGTATAATTCGCCTTTGATAACCGATTTCCCGGCGTTTTTGTCACCGCGTTTCGGCTATCCGAATGTGGGCCCTGATTTCGATATTTTCGGATGCGTACCTGCGCCGCAATAGGCGAAGAAAAATAGATTAGGCGGCGGCCCCGGGCAGTTTCGATGGCTGATCCACCGCCTGTTCAATAGCCGCCGCCAAAGCGTCTTTTGAAATTGGCTTTGCTACGAAAGCGGAGAAACCTGCCTGAAGAAGAGCTTCGCGCTCGCCGGCGACGGCGTCTGCGGTGCATGCGATGATGGGCGCAATGCGACCAGCCTGGCCCAGTCGGCGGATCGCATGCATGGCGTCCACGCCGTTCATGTTGGGCATGTGCTTGTCCATCAAAACGAAATCGTAGCGTGATTGCTCGAATGCGATCACTGCTTCTGCGCCGTCTGATGCAACATCGAACCCGATTTTGAGGCTTTGCAATAATCGCCCGGCGACCATTTGATTGACCGTGTTGTCTTCGACGAGTAGGGCTTTTAGTGGTAAGGTTTCGACTTCGTCCGTTAACGAATCATCTTTTCTGTTTTCGTACTGTTCAGTGAGCGTATCGCTATCGGCGACTTTTCGTGGCAAGCGCACCGTCAATTTAGCGCCCGTGGCCCCATCGCTTTCCAGAGTGAGTTCACCGCCCATAAGCCTTGCAAGGCGCCGGCTGATTGTCAGGCCGAGTCCGGCGCCGTCGTGAAGGCGCGTTGTTGCGCTATCTGCTTGTTCAAATGCCTGGAAGATGTCGCTTTGCGTTTCTTGCGGCACGCCCTTTCCAGTATCCGTGACGATCAACTCCAGCCAATCGCCATTCTCGGTTGTGGAATTCATCAAGATTGAAATGGCGCCTGTCTCCGTAAACTTGACCGCGTTGGAAACAAGGTTCGACATAATCTGTCGAATACGTTGATCATCACCGCACAACCGATCTGGGACGTCCTGCGCAACGCCGACGTGAAAATGCAATCCTTTTGCGATAGCGGCGCCGCGCCAGGTGTCACCAATCTCTCTACATAGCTGGCGCGGTTCAAAATCACGTTCATTAAGTTCAACGGCGCCCGCGTCTATGTTGGATAAATCCAGAATATTGCTGACAACACTGAGAATCGACTGGCCCGACGTATTTATGTTGTCGACGATGTCTTTCTGGTCATTGGCGAGCGGCGTTTCTTGCAGCGCCTCGGCGAGGCCGACGACGCCATTTAACGGCGTTCTCAATTCGTGGCTCATTCGGGCCAGAAACCTGGACTTTGCCTGCTCAGCGGCCCGCGCTCGGCGAACATTTGCTTCAAGTAATCGGAACGCACGGAAGATATTGGCGCTGAATGCGCCGGCGATCGCGGTGACAATGAAAGTGGCGAAGATGGCCTGGATCGCCCGTTGGGTGTTTCGGGGATCATAATAGATGTTTGCGGCAATGGGATGTTCCACCGACCAGTAGTAAAGAAATGCAATCGTCAACGCGGAAGCGGCGCCAGTCGCTACGGCGACCCGCGGGCCCGCAATGAATGCATTTAACATCGGCGCCATAACAACAAACGGTAATAATGCTGAGTTCACGCCGGTGCCGTCCGGTAGTGCGGATGCAAGTGTGGTCCCTGTACACAGGAGTAATACAACCACACCGTATACGGCAAAATTCTTTGAATAGCGCAGGCAATGAATGCCGATAAAGATGATTGCGCATGCAATTATCGCAATTGTGTGGTCGGGGGTCCATTTTGAATAGGTGAACTGCATACCCAGGAGATTGAGCAACTGGATAAATATGATCGCCCATCCAAAACTGCACACTGATCGAGCGCGCACTTTGTCTGTAGTACGGCTTGCGGGATCAATCCGCAAAAACGCTTCGTATTGTCTCCACAACCTTCGCAACGCCGGTCCCCTTCCCATAGGCCGCGCTGTTGGAATACCGGTCAAATTTTAAATAAATTCAAAACTCAAATAGGAAGGAATAATAAAGGTTAATCAACTCTAACCCAGGTCAGCGAGAAACGATGAAATCGCTCGAATAGCCTCAGATTCGTTCAACGCAGGCGCGTGGCCTCGATTTGGGATTTCAACGAATTTGAATGCATCATGCACTGCGCGCATATCCGAAACGATTTCGGGAGACAAAAGATCGCTGTGTGCGCCGCGAATGATCAATGTCGGCTTTTTTTGCAAGGTCGCAAATGCCGGCCATAAATCGGCGCCCGAGCCATTATGCGCAAGCGCATCAGCGATTTTCGGATCATAGTCCAGGCGCCATTTTCCATCTTCGTCCAGTCGAAAAGTCCGCCGCGCAAATTCTAACCAGCCAGCGCTATCGAGGTCCGGAAATGCAATCTCGTTGATCGCTCTGATTTGCGCGGCGGCGTCCTCAAGGGAATTTGCAACGCCCGCTGTTTTTCCGACATACCCGGCAATACGCGCTAGGCCTTTCGGGGCGAGTTCCGGGCCAACATCATTTAAGATCACCGCTTTCACCAATTCGGGATGTAGTTCGTTCATCCGCATCGTGATGATGCCGCCAAGAGATGTCCCGAGAAAAATCGCTGGCCCTATATTGAGCGCGTGAATGGCCTTTTTGACATCATGAATATATATCTCAACCTTGTAGTTCCGCCATTCCGGGTCGCGGTCAGAGGCACCGCGGCCACGCATGGTGAGCGCGATCACACGCAGGCCATTGCTCGACAACGTTTCCGCGATGTCGTCAAAGTCCGCCGCATTGCGCGTTAAACCATGAAGACACAAAACCGCGTTGCGGTCGGAGGCTTGGGGTCCAAATATGCGCGCTTCGATTGATAACCCGTCCGCGACGGGAATACGTTTTGATTCATATGGAAAAGTCATGTCGGGCGAGACCTACAGTAACTCATTTTTTTGGAATCCTGCGTAATTCACGCCATGCATTGCGCACGGAAAAACTGGCTTCAATGGCTTGCCGTTCCGTATCGCTCAGGTCAGGCGCCCAGGCTTCAAAAATGAGCACAACGCGTGGTTCATCGCTCGAATTTTCCGCCGCGTGATCAAAGCTATCATCGAACGCAAGTATTTTGCCTTCGCGCCATGTATAATTCTCGCCGGCGACTGTTAAGGCGCATTTATTTGGGACAATGAGCGGCAGATGAACTGTAAGTCTTGAGTTGGCGAGTCCAAAATGATGCGGGATTTTCGTGTTCGGCGCCAATACGGAGAAAAAGACCTCCAGTGGCGCGCCATCCAGTTTGACCGTTGGCGCATTTTGAATCGCCCTAAGCGTTTTCGGAAAATGAACCGCAATATCTTCATCCAGGACGCCATTTTGGTAAAGATGAATAGAGCGCCAGGATTGGGATCCTTTGAGCTTGGCCCAGTCTGCACCGAGTTTGGCGCGCTCATGTACATAAGGCGATCCGTGCACTGTTTTTTCAATCGCGAGATATTCATCTCTGATCTCGCGCCAGTAATTATCAAAAGCCGGGGCCCAATCGAGATCTGAAAAAACTGGCTGCGCCGGAAGGTCGGGCACATAAAACAAATGAGGTCTTTGTTGTGGCGTTTGAAAATAAAACGGCTGGTTATGCGTTTGCGCCCAGATCGCTTTTTCAATACGCGGCGCGTCAAATTCCATGACAGCGGTTTGATGCTGGGCCGTGAAGAATTCCCGCAGGGCTTTGTCGGCGCGGCGCGATCGCTCCCGGATACCTTGATTAGCCTGCGGGTGGTCTTTCAATCGTCGCAATGCTGGATCCAAATCTGCGCCGATTGACCAAACCTGTAACGCTTCGTCATGGCGCGCCAAAACGTCCAACGCGGCCCCAGCAAACAGATGATGCCGCGCATTGTTTGGCGCTAGCGCCAGGGCTTTCAAATAATGGTTGAGCGCTTCTTTGACGTCGCCCGCACTTTCCAGCGCGAAGGCCAGCTCAAACTCCAGCGCAGGATCAGGGTCACAGAGCGCGTAACAAGCACGATAGTGTTTAATTGCGGTGGTGAAGTCGTTTTTGGCAGCGCGCCATCCAGCCACAAAGCCATGGGCTTCGGCCGCTTCCGCTGGCGCAAGCTGCAGAGCAAGCGCATCCAAATACGCTTTCGCGGCGCTATCCATATCGCCGGCGCTTCTGGCGTTGCGCGCTTTATTGAGAGCCGAATGAAACAATGATGACGTCTTTTATTTTGACTGGCCAGGCCAGCACACCGTTTTTCCTGTGTATCTCGATCTGAAACGGGGCACTAGGCTTTCGATCGTACCAGGATGCTTGACCCGCGCCGTCGCGCCGCCCAAACACCGTCTCTTACTAAGTTCTATGATCGGAGTCTTTTCAATTGACTGATAATTTGAGGAAGGGTCTGGCGCTTTACGAACGTGGGGCATTTGCGGAAGCTGTCGTCGCGTTTGATGCTTGCGGCGCCGGCGATGCCCGGGCGCTATGTTTAAAGGGATCAGCGCTCGCGCAGTTGAAGAAAAATAAAGAAGCAGACGTTGCGTTTGCATCTGCTTTGGCCCTCGCGCCCGCTGATCCTCTTATGCGAACCAGCTACGCAGCTTTTTTGCAAGCCACGGGCCGCACCAATGAAGCGGAATCGCAAGCGACGCAGGTCATCGACTCCATTCGCGCCAATAATGATCAGGAAATTTCGCTCTCCGTAGGCGAAGCATTCATGCGAAGCGGGCTATGGCGCGCGGCGGCGGAGGCTTATGGCGCCGCCGCAGAACAATCGCCGCTGGATGAGCAATCCGCCTGCCGGGCGGCGATTGCGACTTTCCGGGCCGGCGATACGCAGCGTGCTTTGCATATGCTGGAGATTTTGGACGCGAGCGGTGTTGCCTCGTCGCGAACATACAAAACTGGCGCCATGTTGGTTGCGGAATTGGGCGATTGGAACCGGTTGGAAGTGATCGCGAGGGCCTGGCTGGAAGATTTTCCAGACGATAATGACGCCCGAAGTCGACTTTCCCACGCCTTGTTCGAGCAGGGACGTTTACCGGAAGCGGCTGATGCTTACGAGCCTATTGCGCTAGAAAAAGCGGATGACGCTGGCGTGCAAACAACACGTGGGCGTCTGGCGATTGCCGCCCGGCGTCTGGACATCGCCAAAGTTGCTTTTGAACGAGCGCTATCGATGAGTCCCAAAAACGCAGAAGCCCTGACCGGACTGGCGCGCGTTTCAGCGTTTCACGGGGAGATCGAAGCGGCTCAAAAATTGATCCGCGATGCATTAGCCGCCGATCCGAATTATTTGCCCGCTTACAGCGAACTGGCCGCAATCACCGAAGGAAACATGACCGATGGGGAAATGGACCAGCTCGCGCGATTTGCGGCCCAAGGAGAAAAACTGCCGATTGCATTTCGGACAACTGTCCATTTTGCGCGCGGCGATGGTTTTCATTTTCGCGGAGATTATGAGGCGGCGTTCCAAGCCTACGAGGCGGCCAATATCGGCGTCCTTCGTGGTCTGAAGGCGCCCTATGACCATGATGCTGAAAAACGGCGCTTCACAGAAATTTGCGAACGATTTGGCGCGTTAACGCCGCTGCCAGCAACCGACAAAGCACCGATATTTGTCCTCGGCATGCCGAGATCCGGCACGACATTAATGGAAGGCATATTGGCCGCGCATCCCGACGTTCAGGCAGGCGGCGAGGTCGTCGAGATGCTTGCTGGTCTCGATCAAATCGCTGCGACCAGCCATGTCGGAAAGAATGAAATTCAGGAGGCGTTGGCGTCTATTCAGGCGCGTTATCTGGCGGAAATTTCAGCGGAGACGGACGATCAGCGCCGTGTGGTCGACAAGCAGCCATTGAATTTCAAAGCTATTGGCCTCATCCAGACCGTGTTTCCGGGAGCGCCCGTGATTCACATGATGCGTTCCCCAATTGAGGTTTGCTTTTCAATTTATCGACGAAATTTTTCAAACCACTGGGCGTTTGCATCGGACCTGACCGATCTAGCGAAGTTCTATGCACTTTATGTTCGGTATATGGAGCATTGGGCGCGGGCCTTTCCGGATCAGGTCAAAACAATACGATATCGCGACGTCATTGGGAATTTAGGCGAGGCGGCCCGCGGGGCCGTTAATCATTGCGGCCTTGATTGGAATTCGGCTTGCCTTTCTCCGGAAAAAACGAAACGCAGCGCCGTCACGTTTTCTCGGGTGCAAGTGCGCAAGCCTGTCAGTCAACAATATAGCGGACAAAATGAACCCTATCGCGCCAATTTAGAGCCACTGATAAAGGCGCTACGGGATGAAGGCGTCGATCCGGATTCCGGCGAGCGAATTTAATCCGCTATTTCACCCTCTGCACACGAATGGATTTGTTTTTCTCATTGATGCGCAGCATGTAACTCCCGATCAAGCCGCGCTTGATCGTCGCTGTATATGTTTTGTTTCGGCCACTGAGAAAAAGTTTCGTTGAATCCGCACTGAGCTGGCGCCAGACCTGACCGTTGTCGAGCGTCAACGTGACTTTGCCGCGACGGTTGACGGCGACGTCGGTAATCGTCGCGTCGATTTTTTTAAGTTGACGGTTCTCTTTTTCCCGGCGTTTCGACTCAACGGATTCCGCGCCGAACTCGTCTTCGGTCTGCAATGCGACAACGGGGGTCTGGGCCGGTTCTGCGGGTGCTGGTTTCGCAGCAAGGCCGAAATCCCGCATTTCCTGTTCTTTCGATTCAACGAAAGCGGCTTCAGAGGCGTCCAACTCACCAGAAAGTTGCGCTGCCGCCGCGTCCAGACAGGCGAGGCGCTCATCATTGTCCGAAATCGACATGCACGCGATCGTCGCCTCAACTGATTGTTGGCTGACCGATTGGGCGATTGCAGGTGCGGACAGGACCAATGCTGCGCCAAAAGCAAGAGATTTCAGAGGCATAAGTATAACTTTCGATTTTGCGCACTTGCGAAACGCGTGCGTTTTTTCGCATTATCGCTATTACACACGGGGTCTAGAAGGGCGTCAACATGACCATTTTTGAATATGTTGGATGCGCCGAAGCGGGTTCGTGATGATGCACCTAAATGACTGGTTGCAGACAGCCGTCAAACGTTATCGCGCCGGCGATTTTGCCGGTGTTTTCGATGCCTGCGACCAGGCGGAGCGCCTTTCGCCCGGAAATGTAGAAGTCGGGCATCTGCGGGCTATGGCCCTTGGCAAAACCGGACATTTGGATCGCGCCGCATCTTTGTTTGAGGATGTTGCTGGACGCCATCCCCAGCGGCACGCTGTTCTTGGAAATCTGGGAAACGCGCTACGCGCAGGCGGTCGCCAAGAAGAGGCAGTTTCAGCATTTGAGCGAGCCGTGGCGGCCGCACCGGAATTTGTTACCGGTTGGGTCGGATTGGGCCTCGCCAGAAAAGACGCCGGCGATCTGACCGGCGCACAGACCGCACTGGAACATGCTCTTCGGTTGAAGCCGGATCACGCGGGGGCGGCGAATAATCTCGGGGTGCTCTTGACCCGGATGGATCGTAACAAGGAAGCAGTTTCAGCGTTCGACCGTGCTCTTTCTGTTAATCCAAATCTTGTTTCAGCGTTGGTCAATCGCGG
This sequence comes from Pseudomonadota bacterium, assembly GCA_039186325.1. Taxonomy (GTDB): domain Bacteria; phylum Pseudomonadota; class Alphaproteobacteria; order Caulobacterales; family Parvularculaceae; genus Hyphococcus. The sequence continues at coordinate 14,664 of JBCDAD010000032.1, forward strand.
CGCCGCATTGCGCGGTGACGGCGACAGCGACGGCGCTCTTGCCGATCATCGGGCGGCTGTGCGTGCGTCACCCGATCTTGCCGAAGCGCATTATCAACTCGCAAATTCGTTGCGGCAATCCGGTGATCGCGTCGCCGCTGAAGCGTCCTATCGACAGGCGCTTTCACTTGAGCCGGCGCGCGAAGACATTCATTCCGATCTAGTTCGGATGCTGTGGGAATATGGTGATGCCGATCGCTTCCTCGCGCCTTTAGCGGACGCAGCAAAACGGCTCCAGGCCCCGGCCCTTTACGTTTTGTTGGGGGGCTTTGCGCTGCGCGCTGGGGATGTTGAGACGGCGCGCCACGCCGCCGGGCAAGCGATCACAATTGCGGATCAACTGGCGCCCGCTTGGCGGTTGCTAGCAAACACGGAAAATGCAGCAGGCGATTTGTCAGCTGCGCGCGCGCATGGCGCCAAGGCGACGGCGCTCGCGCCGGATGATTTTGACACGCTGCACGACTTTGCCGAGACCCTGCTCGCGGCAGGCGCGTACAATGAAGCGGCAGGGCGTCTTGACCGGAACCCGCCTGATGCGTTTGCGCAAAGGCATCTTGGTCTGCAGGCTTTGGCGATGCGCGCCGCCGGCGATCCTGCTTATCGGCGATTTTATGATTTCGATCGGTTTACGTCGAAAATACGAATCACGCCGCCTCAGGGGTTTTCGAGCATTGAGGCGTTTAATGCAGAGATGATTTCGGCATTGCGCCCTTTGCACCCGAACACCCAGCAGCCAATAGATCAAACACTCTTCGGCGGCACGCAATCATTGGGGTCGCTATGGAGACGACCTGAGCCAATTTTTCGGGCCCTGAAGGAGGCAATGTTATCGGCGGCTGCGGCATTTGTTGATTCGCTGCCCACAGACGAAACGCATCCATTTTTGCGCCAAAAAACGGATAATCTGAGATGTGCCGGGTCCTGGTCCGTCATGCTTGCGTCCGGCGGCGGGCATGTGGACCACATCCATCCAAAAGGGTGGATCAGCGCTGTTTACTACGCCCATGTGCCCGCAGAAATTTCGGATTCGACAAATGATCGCGCGGGATTTCTGCGGCTTGGCTCATCTGGCGTACGCGGGCTCACCCTGCCTGCGGAGGCCTGGGTGCGGCCTGAACCTGGGACGGTTGTCTTTTTCCCATCCTGTATGTGGCATGGCGTGGAACCCTTTGAGAGTTACGAACAAAGAGTTACCGCGCCCTTCGATCTCGCCCCGGCGTTAAGATCTCATTAAGCAAGTTTGTTGTGATATTGCCACAGTGGCCCCTGAGAGTGATCGCGCACTTGTTATGTTTGTTGACGCCGTCGCGCTCACGGCCCTAGCTTGCCGCTAATCGCCGAACTGCCATCGGTGGAGCTCGTCCCGTTAGGGGGGGCGAAACAGGTTATTTCCCCATTTTCTCGGGTCGGGGGCGTGGCCTTTTGTAAATTTAACTCGGAGGGATCTCATAATGTCGAGAAAACGTCTTGTTGGACGCTTTTTGCGCACAACTATGCTTTCCGGCGTCGCTGCTGCTGCAGCTATGCCGGCCGTAGCCCAGGACGAAGATGACGAAATCATCGTTACTGGTACGCGGATTCAACGGGCCGACCTGGAAGCGCCAAGCCCGATCACTACGATCGGCGAAGAGCAGCTGACACTGTCCAATACGGTTAACTCAGAGCAGTTCCTGAACACGCTGCCGCAGGTTATTCCGGGCCTTGATTCATCATCTAACAACCCTGGTAACGGTACGGCGACGGCGAACCTTCGCGGTCTTGGCGCTCAGCGGACATTGGTTCTCGTTGACGGCCTTCGTTATGTTCCTTCCGGATTCGGCGGCATCGTCGACCTGAACAACATTCCGTCCGCGCTCGTTTCTTCGATCGACGTTGTGACCGGCGGCGCGTCAGCCGTTTATGGTTCTGACGCTGTTGCAGGTGTTGTGAACTTCATTCTGAAAGACGATTTTGAAGGCGTTCAAATCGACGGCTCGCAGCAATATACCGGTCGCGGCGACGGTTCGATCACTGACGTTTCCATCATCGGCGGCGGTAACTTCGCCGACGGCCGCGGCAACGCGGTTGCATTCCTGAGCTATTCAAATCGTCGCGCGCTGTTCCAGGGCGATCGTGCTTTCTCTGAAAACACGTTTGACGATCCTGGCTTCGGCAATTCTGGCTCAATCCCGGGTTTCGAACAATTTGATCCGACGGGTTCCGCAGGTGTTCCAGGAACGCGGATCTTCGCAAACGGCGACGTTAGCGGCATCGGCGGCGGCATGCCGGTCATTGATCCAACGGTAATGACCGACGAAGACGATGATGATATCACCTTCCTCGAAGGAACTTGTGATGACTCCGGTCTGCCGGGCGGCAGCGCCTCCGTCGTCGACCCAGACGGGTCTTTGACGTTCGATGCATCAAATCCATTTGACCGTGCGCTTGGCGCGTCCGGCGATGAATATTGCGGCAGCAACTTGACGTTCACGCCAGAGGGCGGGTTGTTCCCTTGGATCAACTCCGGCCCCGATACGACGCGGTTCAACTACGCGCCGTTCAATTATCTTCAGGTGCCGCAAGAGCGCTTCAACATTGCCGGTTTTGCGAGCTACGACATCACTGAAAATATCGAGTTTAAAATGCGCGGTATTTTCACCAACAACGTTGTTCCGTCAGAATTGGCGCCAACACCGTTCTTCTCCACTGTCACGATCAACCTGGACAATCCGTTCCTCGGCGCCACGGAAATTGCGTCGCTTACCCCGTTGGCGGGTCTGACGGACTCTGATGGCGACGGGACACCGGACCTTGGCTTCGACATTGACGATGACACCGGTGATGTTGTCGGCGTCCTTGAATACGCTGATCTCGACAACCCGCTGAATGGCATTATTGACAATGACATGTCGGGTACGGTTACGACTGGTGACCAGCTCGACGCGGATGGCAACGGCGTTGCTGACGCTCAGGTCTTTATCGGTCGTCGGATGCTCGAAGTTGGCGTTCGGAACGCATCCCAAGAGCGGTCGGCCTTCCAGTTCGCTGGTGGTTTCTACGGTGATCTCGGCACGGATATGAATCTCGGTTGGTCACTGGAATCTCAGTATGGCCGAACCACCGGTTCGAACATCCAGGACGGCAACGTTTCGATTTCCGAGATGCAGCGTGTCGTTCGCGAAGGCGAATGTAACATCTTCGGTGAAAACAACTTCTCCGCAGATTGCGCCGCCACCGTCGGACGGACTGGCGCTGCGATCGGCACATTCGATCAGTTCCAGCTGATCGGGACGATGAATGGCGACACGCCATTTACGGTCCCTTGGGCTGAAAGCCCTGGCGCGTTTGTTGTAGGTTTCGAGTATCGCGAAGAATCATCTGACTTCAGACCTGACTCGGTTCTGGGCCCAGACGTTTCCGGCTTCAATCAGTCGCTTCCGGTTGCTGGTCGGTTCGACGTATACGAAGCCTTCGGCGAAGTGAACCTGCCAATTGTTCAGGGCAAGTCATTCTTTGAAGAGCTGTCCATCAATGGCCAGGTCCGCTACTCGGATTACTCAACAATCGGCGGTGCGGTGACCTTCGCCGGTGGTCTTCGTTGGGAGCCAATCCCGGGTTACGCATTCCGCGGCCAATTCCAACGTGCTGTTCGGGCGCCAAACGTCGGCGAGCTGTTCCAGCCGGTGGTCAATGGCTTCCCGGGTGCGGACGACCCGTGCTCTGATGGCGAAACCTCTGACGGACGTGCGGTTAGCGCCGCTCTGTGTTCGTCTGTCGGTGGCGGCATTGGACCGAACACCGTTGGCGGTGACTTCCAGTCGAACTCGCAAATCGAAGGCGCGTTTGGCGGTAACGTCGATCTCGAAGAAGAGACCGGCGACACCTTCACGGTGGGTATGGTTGCTCAGCCGGAATTCGTTCCGGGTCTGACCCTGCAAGTCGACTATTTCGACATTGAGATCTCCGACGTTATTCAGGCGGTTCCGATCCAAACGGTTCTGGACAGCTGCTATGACGCCGTGAATTCTCAGGCAGAGTTCTGTGACCTCATCACCCGCCGCGGCGACGGCAACATCGACTTCGTTACATTGACGAACCAGAACGTTGCTCTGCTGACCGCTAAAGGCATCGACATCATCGGCGAATACAATATGGATCTCGCTGATTTTGGCGCTGCTGATTGGGGTTCACTGAACTTCAGCTTCATCGGTACTTATGCGATGGAGTATGGCTTCCAGGCGATCCCAGGCGGTAACTTTGACGACTTCGCTGGTTTCTATAACGGCGACGCTGGCGAGCCGAATCCGGAATGGAAGCACACGCTTCGTGCGACCCACGTTCTTGGTCCGCTCTCCACCTCACTGCGCTGGCGCTATATTGGCAGCGTAACCGACTTCAACGATCAGGATGAGGATACGAACGCTGTCTCAAGCATCGACTCGTTCAATTACCTCGATGTCTCCATGATCTATGAAGTGAGCGAGAACCTCGTGCTTAACGCGGGTGTTGAAAACATCCTCGGCAAGGACGCACCGCTTCTCGGCGATTGCTGTAACGAGCAGGCCAACACATGGCCGGCGACTTACGAGACGCTCGGACGCCAGTTCTTCTTTGGCGCGTCCGTACGCTTCTAAGCCACTTAGGCTAAACATTTAGGGAAACGGCGGGCTTCGGCCCGCCGTTTTCTTTTGTCTTCAAACTCGCGATAGTGTGTCCTCCTATGGTCGATGAAATTGGACACGATGCACGGGAACAGCGTGCAGAGCACTGGGACGCTTACTGGCGCCGTCCGACGCCAACAAACGCAGCCGATAGCGGCGCAGTTACCGGCCCCCGACAAGCGCAATTCCTCGCGAAATTTTGGGCTGATTTTTTTGCGAGCGCCCGCATCAAAAGAAATAATTTGCCGATCGCAGACCTCGCCTGCGGCACGGGCGCTATTTCGCATGTTGCCCCGGCTGATATTCGCGAGAGGATTATCGGGATAGACTATGCCGCCTCGGGCGCCTGTGCGATGGCGTTACGGGGCGGCATGGGCGTCGTTGCTTCGGTTGACGCGGCGCCGATACCAGATCGCGCGTGTGCGGCTATTGTCAGTCAATTTGGCGTCGAATATGCCGGTGCCGCCGCCTTTCCCGAAGCGGCTCGAATACTATCGCGCGGCGGCGCACTCGGCGTGGTTAGCCATATGCGTGACGGCGTGATTGATCAGGAGTGTGCAAGCAACGCCCGGATCACCAGATCAATTTTGAACAGCGATTTTTTCGCCAGCGCGTTAGCCGTTCTGGCTGGCGGCGGCGATGGGTCTGCCGCTGCATTTGATGCTGCAACGGGCGCGCTGAAGATCCAAGCCGCCGGTTTTCCAGATGTTGCTGCGTCGAAACTGGCCAGCCAGTTATTACAGGACGGGCCGCGCCTGATTGAGCGACGCGTCGCCTATAACGCTGAGGACTTACGCCAATGGTTTTCCGGCATGGAGCAGGAAACGGCGCTTTATTTGGCCAGAATGAAAGCGATGTGCGCGGCTGCGTTATCGGATACAGACGTCGACAAGATCGTGTCGGGATGGCGCGCTGACGGTTTGGAATGTGCACCGCCAAGGAAAATGAAAATCGATGAGGATGCGCGGGCGTTTGCCTGGCGCCTGGAGGCTAGGCGGCTCTAATTCCTTCTTTAGGCGAACTGCGGATGCAAAACCGGCAAACCACTTTTGCTGCAATCTGACCTAAGCGTGTTTAATTTCCGCGATGTTTCCATTATCCGATAGCATAATCGCGATCGGTCTTGTGGATTGAAATTGCGTCAGAATGAGCATGACTGTTACAGTCATTGGCACACTGAGCAAAAGGCCTGCAAATCCCCATATCGAACCCCAGACGCCAAGAGAAAACAGGATAACCAGCGGACTCAGATTCAGTGTGCGTCCAACGAGTCGGGGTTCTATCCCATTGCTCATCAATTGCTCGGCGCCAATCAAGCTGACCAGTGCAATCAACGCCATGCGGATACCGCCCCCATCCGGTTGAACCAATGCGAGAAGAACTGGCAGCGTGATGGCCGATGCGGCTCCAAAAATTGGTATGTAATTCAACACAAAGATCAGCAACGCCCAAAATCCTGCGAACTGAATGCCAATCACCGACATGATGACAAAACTCAGGCCGGCGGTGATGAGATTAGAAATCGTTTTGACCGTAATATACTGTCGAACCAAGACGCCGATATCAGCAATCGTTTCGTTAACCGCCGCCCTTCGTTCAGGGGTCGTGCTTAAGAGGCTGATTTTCTCAAAAATTCGCCCCCGTTCAATCAGCATAAATACTAGATACAAAAATACTGTAATGAAGGTCATGATGTTGGAAGTGAGCGCGGTTAGTGAGCCGGCCGCCTGAGACAACAAAGGCCTGATAATATTAAGTGCGGCTTGTTGTACCTGTTCGACGCTCCCCAAGAACTCCTCCGGGATAAATCGATTGCCTCTCGCGAAGTCAAGTGCTTCGCGCCCAAGTGCTGAAAGACGCGCTTCATATGAAGGCCACGTCGCCAAAAGCGTTTCAACATTAGTTTTGATGATCTCAACAAAAATCATCATGCCGCCGCCGATGGCGGCAAAGGCGAGTAAATAGCAAAACCAGTTTGGAAAGTACTTGCCGGCAAGCGGCGTGCGTTTGATATTTTGTTTCAGCGTAAAAATCAGAAAACACAAAAAACCGGCCACAACCAGCGGGATAAGAACGCCTCTGCCAATGTAGGCGATGTATCCAATCATTACGGCGATAGCCAAGCCAAAGAAGGTCCCCTCTATTCCGCCTGTCTTTTCACCTTCCGCCATGTCAGCAACCCTTATCTTCTCAATGAGTCGGCTATCGTGATTTGTTAGCAAGGAAAAGCAGCCGGCTTTTGCTGGGATCTTTTGGGCTTGTTTTTCTGAATCTGTGGGGTAGCAAATCATTTATGGAACGCATTGAGGCGCGCTGGCGCCATCCGTTGATCGCATTTAAGGCGTTAGAGGGCCAATCCGACGCTCATCTCCTGCATCCTGGAAATTCGTCCGTAAACGCCGACTACTCATATATTGTTGCGTTTCCGCGAGAACGTATTGTCAGCAGCGCTGATGACCAAAAGTATTGGCGCCATCTCGTTGAGGTTGTCGAATCTCGAAAAATGTCAGCGCATCCCGGCGCGCCGCCACTTGTTTCCGGGTTGGTCGGATATGTTGGATATGAGGCGGTTCGCGCGTTCGAACCGTCGCTTCAGTTACCAGGATCACCATACGCGCTGCCAGATTGTGCTTTTGGCGTTTACGATGGCGTCTGCGCATTCGACCGGAATAACCGCAAGCTCGTTATCTATGGTAAAAACTCATCCGTGTGCGATGAGCTTTACCACGCGCTCGAAAATAGCCCGGAAGCCAGTGAAAACGCTGACGCTGCATCTAGGTGGTCGATAGAAGCGGAAAAAACGCAAGCGCGATTTGAGGCGGATGTTGCGGACGTCATCGAACGAATCCTTGACGGCGAAGTCTTCCAGGCCAACATCGCCCACCGACTCTGTGCACGGCGCAATCGGGGCGGCGGTGCACTTGATTTATTGGAAAGAATTTCCTCAGCCAGCGATGCAGAGTTTGGCGCGCTCTTACAGTATGACAGTGGGTCAATCCTCTCAAATTCGCCGGAGCGTTTTTTTCGAATTACTAGCCATGACGGCGAGCGGACAATCTCAACGGAACCGATAAAAGGGACCCGTCCGCGCAGCTCTTGCGCCGAACGAGATCAGCAAATGGCTGAACAACTTCTTGCCGATCCGAAAGATCGCGCTGAAAATATCATGATTGTTGATTTGCTAAGGAACGATCTTTCAAAAATTTGCGATGATCATTCTATTCGTGTTCCGCGGCTTTGTGAGTTGATGTCATTGTCAAAAGTGCATCATCTTGTCAGTCAGATCACGGGAACACTTCGAAATGATGTATCTGTTACGGACGTTTTTGGCGCACTCTTTCCATGCGGATCAATAACAGGTGCGCCAAAAGTCCAGGCGATGAAGGTTATCAGCGAGATCGAAGGAATTGGAAGGGGACCGTATTGCGGGGCCATTGGATATATAAGTGACACGGGCGTAGCAGATTTTTCTGTTGCGATTCGCACGACTATTCTGGCGAATAA
>JBCDAD010000033.1:0-22602 GCA_039186325.1 Pseudomonadota bacterium
ATTGTTGAGACCATTCTTATCGTATCCGTCGGAATTGCGTGGATGTATTCTATTTCATATTGGAAACGGCGCAAGAATTCACACGGTAATAATGAGTGATTCTGCGCCAATCGCCGTCAGGCATTGAATCAAAAACACCGCCGTAAATTTTCCCCGCGCCAGCTTGTTACGGATGTTCGGCTCCGTTTCGCTGACTCCAATATCGGCGAGCTTTTCTACTAATTGAGCGTAAGTAATGCCGCGCTTTTTAAGTTCTGCTTTCAGGAGACCTTTGACCTGATTTTCCCAGTCTGATTGTGCTTTCATACGGCTTAGATAGGGCACTTTGCTGCAGTGCGCAATGCAAATGTTGCACAAATGATGACGTTTACCCTTGTAAGGGATACTTTATGTAACCATATACGATGTATAAGCATCACAAATGGTTACATTCATGACGCAACACTTTCTTCTTTCCGCCGCCTCCCGCACCGTGAAACTCAAGGATATCTACAAAGCCGGGGAAGACGCGGCCTATGCGAAGTTCTGTAAACTGCGCTGGCCTGAGAATGACGGCGAGGCGGTATGCCCGCGCTGTGGCTGTTGTGAAGCCTACAACATCTCAACGCGCCGCAAGTTCAAATGCAAAGCCTGCTATCACCAGTTTTCGGTAACGAGCGGGACGATCTTTGCCAGCCGTAAATTGGACTTCACCGATTTGCTCGCAGCGATCTGCATCATTGCGAATGCCTCCAAAGGTCTTTCATCAATTCAGCTTAGCCGTGATCTTGGCGTGCAATACAAAACCGCTTTCGTGCTAGCGCATAAAATCCGCGAAGCTATTGCCGACGAAACCGACGACATGAAACTTGACGAACAAGTGGACATCGATGGTGCATATTTTGGTGGCCATATCCGCCCTGCGAACCTTGAGGTTAACCGCGTTGATCGTCGCCGCTCCCAATACCAGACTGGCAAACGTCGCGTTGTGATCGCCCTTCGCGAGCGTAAGGGCTGCACACTGACCTTTGTTCGCAAGCAAGAGCATGAAGGCGTTGCTATTGCTAAAAACCGCATTGAACATGGCGCAGTGGTAAATGCTGACGAGGCTTCGCATTGGGATGCGCTAGGCGCTTACTTCCCAACCGAGCGGATCAATCACAGCGAGGCGTATAGCCTAAACGGCATCCATACGAACTTTGTTGAAAGCTATTTCTCACGCTTGCGTCGCATGGTTGGTGGTCAGCACCATCATGTTTCGCCGAAGTATTTGCATCAAACCGTCTTGCCTTTAAAGCCATCGTTGGCTTACGCTGAAAGTGCAGCCAGACTCTAACTCTCAGGCTGGACCACTCAATGAACCCCGGTCAGGTTTTATCCTCCAAACCCCAATTGCCTCATCCCCAACCCGCTCAACAACGCCTTTAATCCGTTGCCTGTCGATTGTGCGCGAGATTTTCAAACGCAGCTCTCGGTTAAAGCGCTTGTCGTCGGTTTCCCAGCCCTTTTGCTGACAGACCTTCTGGACAATTGCCTTTAATCCGAGCCCATCAGGGTTCTCCCGCAGCAGCTTCAACACAATGCGCGGTAACTCGCCTTTATAGAATAAGCCCGCCGCCATGGGCTTTTTAGGAGCGAGTGCGCCGTCCGGGTAATAGCCCAAGTGAAATTAAGTCGCGTCTAGGTGGGCAATTGTTGTCTGTAGATCACAAACGATACGCTCATGGTCTCGCAACCGAGAAAGAACGTTCTTTCGTTCTTTAATAAGCGCGCTGGCGACCAATTCCATTTCCCGATTTTAGCTTGCACCGGGATTCCTTAGAACCTAGATTCTTGGTGCGCTTGATACATAAGGCCGCAAAAATGTGCGCTCGATTATTTTGAGCCTTGCTTCTGCAATTTTTGTTCTGGCTGCTTGCGCCAATAGTTCAGAGGTAAGTCAGCCTGCCGCGCGGCCGATTGTTGCGCAGAATGAACTGTCTACTGCCTATATTCCGTCAAGCGAAGCCGGTCAGTTAGCAGTGGACGTGCGCGAAGGCGAGTGGACAGAGCGTCGCCGTCTTGGAAGCCGCACGGTTCCCTGGAAAGCGTATCTGCCCGATGCAACGGCCGGCGCGGCGCCAATCGTCGTTTGGTCTCACGGACTGGGCGGTTCGCGCAATGGCAGTGAAAGCCTCGGGCGTCACCTCGCCAGTCACGGTATCGCTGCGTTTCATATTCAACACCCGGGCACGGATACGTCTGCGATTAGTGAAGGCGGCATGGCGTCGCTAATGCGCGACATTCGTGAGCGTCCTTCGTTAATCGTCGATCGTTTGCGCGACGTGCCGTTTGCGGTTGACGAAATCACGCGCATGGCGGAAAGCACGCTGGCTGACAGGATTGATGCATCGCGAATAGGCATGTCAGGACACTCGTTCGGTGCGATTACAACGCTGAGCGCAGCTGGCCAGCGCGCAAACAATGCGTTGATTGGAACGCGGTTCGCCGAGCCACGATTCAAAGCCGCCTTCATCATGAGCCCTTCACCGCCAAGACGCGGGTCTGCTGAGGCCGCCTTTGACAATATGTTGATGCCGCTGTTTCACCTGACCGGGACAGAAGACGCGTCTCCTATCGGCGATCTTGAACCGGCCCAGCGGAAAATTCCTTACACGGTTATAGACGACGTTGATCAGTATTTGCTGGAGTTCAATGGCGGCACGCACTTTACGTATACGGATACCACGACAATCCGCGGTCGCTCACTGGCCTATGACGGACTGGAAAGGCACAAAGACATAATGCGAGCGGCGGCGCTCGCCTATTGGGACGGATACTTGCGTGATGACCCCGCCGCGCTCGCCTGGCTTAGGGATGGCGGATTGCAGTCCTATGCGGGTGATTTTGCTTTTGTTTCCTTTAAGCCTGCATCAAAATAGCGAACATGTGGGTCAGACTGGTGATCGCGATCTTGGCTGGCGCCGCCGTCGGCGTTGCGACCGCTTATTGGGCGGTTGACGGGTTTGGCGATCATGGGGCCCCAACCCGCGCATATTCGGTCGGAAACGGCGTTTGGTCAGGCGATCTGGCCGTTGGGTCCGCCGCCGCCAATCCGTTTACCCGCGCAAGGATTGCAAAACGGGGTCTTCTCGCATTGTCGCGAGAGGAAGCGATTTACTTTTTTAGGGATCGCGATGAAAATGGCGAGAGGTTTCGTGGCGATTGCATCTATAAGATGTCAGGCGGCGCGTTACCGGCCGAATGGTGGTCTGTCACGCTCTATGACGATGACGATTTCCTCACGCAAAATGACGACAATGCCCATTCCATAAATTCATTCACGCTGGCGGACGCCAACGCCGATTGGTCAGCGATGATCGGATCGACAGATCAAAGGGCCGATGCGTTGTGGTTGTCCACGCGGAACGCGGGGGCTTTTTCTTTGACGCTTCGGCTTTATCAACCCTACCGCGAAGCCTTGGATAACCCGAACGCAATCGCTTATCCGTCGATTGAGCGCCTTCATTGCATGGGGGGAACAAAATGAAACCCTCAGCATTCAAAGTACTTTTCCTCCTTCTTTTATTTGTAGGCGCTGCTTTTGCGGGCCACTGGGTGACGCTCGAGATTATCCCCAAAAAAGCAATGCAAACCGTAATCGACCGGGCGGGACAATCCGGTGAACGTGAGAACGTCTTGATACATGCGCCGCCTGTCACGCCCAATTCGCGGCGTGTCGTCAGGCCGTCACCGGATCTCATTTATTCTATTTGCGTCTATGACCTTGACGAAGGGCCTATCAAGCTTTCCCTCACGCCGTCAGATCATTACGCATCGCTGTCGCTCTATGATGACAAAACAAACAATTTTTTTGTGGAAAATAATATCGGAAGACAGGGAAAAGTTTTATCAGTGATCGTGTCAAAAACTGAAAATACGCTTGGATCCGCCAAAACTGTAACGTCCCCGTCAATGAAAGGCGTCGCATTAATCCGGCGCGCTGCGGCGACAGCCGAACAGCTTCAAAATTCTATGGAAGCCCGAAATTACGATTTCTGCTCGCCTGTCTAGAGTCTGGCAGTTTTTGTTTTTGCAACGAGCGAATTCGAAAGTGATCTGTCTGGAAATTTATGAGACGGAAGTTCGGAACAAGGATCGCGAGTCGATCGCAATCGAATGAGATCAGTTCAGACTGATAAATTTTCAATCACACTTGGCGCTGTGTCTTGCGTGTACGATCAAGAGTTTGATTTACCAACTCCAGAACCTGTCGCGCTGGAACCAAAACTGTGGCCAGAGGTTGGGCAAACGGGCGCGGTCAAATCAAAACGCAGGGCCCAAATAGGCGCCGCATGGCGCCGGCAGATTACGTTTGAACTCCAGGATCGGGAAAGTGCGTTTTGCGATGTTTAATTCGAGTAAAATGCGATACGCCTTATTTTCGATATGTTAAGCCATAGCAGAACCCAGATTCTTAGGGTTCATGCTGCACAGGGCCGCAATAATCGTCCATTTGATCGCTCGCAGCCCGGCTAACGTCTTAAAATTGTAATATCAATTTTTCCGATTTGAGAGTTTTGATGCGGTACTCGGTCGGTTAACTTGGGCGCGGATTTGTGGTCCGATTTGGCGGCGCTCGCCGCTTTTTGCTCAATAGTCAGGGGATTTATCGATGGTGACGTGGAATTTCGTCCTTGGGTCGTCATTTGGGTCAAACAGCATATCAACGGCGATGCAAAACCAGATTAGGGCGGGCCTTGACGCCGCGGGTCAGATTTGGTCGCGCTATCTCGGACCTTCCAACGTCACAATTACCGTTGATGTGGACGTGGTTGATTTCGGACCGATGTCCGGAACGTTGGCCCAGGCCGGCGCGTCTGGCTCCGCATTTGGCGGGGACCCCTTTGAGTCTGATGTAACCAAAGAAATCCGGACCGGCGTCGACCAAAATGGCGGCGCATCTGACGCATTTATCGATATCAGCTTGCGGTCATTGCAAGACGGTGAGTTTTTCTTTGACCCGGATCCGCTGGCGCGCACGGCGAATGTGCCCTTTTTTGAATTCGATTTTGTGTCGGTGATGATCCACGAACTTGGTCATCCCCTCGGGTTTTTGGGAGACGGATCGAACTGGGTGTTTGATCAGTTCCTTTCGGGCGGCGCCTTTCAGGGCGCAAAGACGGTCGCGTTTTTCGGCGGCGCGCCCGCCATGGAAGTTGCGTCGTCACATTTTGATCAGAATTTGTTTTTGCCTTCGCCAAATGGCGGGCTTCAGCCGATTATGAACCCATTCATCACCAATGGAGAACGTGGGTATGTGACGCCTGCGGACGTTTTGGTGCTCGATGATATCGGATTAACGCTTCCAGAACCGTCAAATGGCGACGATACCATTTGGGGTTTTGACGCCTTTAACGATGACGTTAATCTTCTCGGCGGAAACGATTTGTTTATTGGCGTTACAGGTAACGACACGATCAATGGCGGGGGCGGCGCCGATATCATCAAGGGCGGCGGCGGCGCCGATCAGGTCAATGGCGGTTCCGGCGCAGATTTTATGTCTTATCTGGACGCAGCCGGCGGTGTGACTGTAAATCTCGCAGCCGGCTCAGCATCCGGGAACATTGCGACCGGTGACACGCTCATCAATATTGAGAATCTCTTTGGGTCGAGTTTCTCTGACAACATCACTGGCTCAAGCGGCGCAAACAATATCTCATCATTTAATGGGGATGACACGATTTCGGGCGGCGCCGGCAACGACACAATTTCCGGCGGAAATGGCGACGACGTCATCTCGGCTGAGAACGGTAATGATCTAATTTTCGCCAGCCAAGGCGCCGACATAATCGATGGCGGCGATGGGATCGATAATCTCAACTTCTCCGGGGCTGCAGCGCAGATTATCGTAAATCTGGGCTCTGGCGCCGGGAGCGGTGATTTGGCCGAAGGAGATCAGTATACAAATATTGAAGATGTTGTCGGCTCGAATTTTGGCGATCTTATTTTCGGGTCTTCTGTCGCGAACAGATTAAATGGCGGCAATGGCGACGACGTCATAAAAGGCGCCGGCGGCGCTGATAGGATAAATGGCGCCAATGGATTTGATACAGCGGGTTTTCTGGATGCAACGACTGGGATTACAGTAAACCTCAGTACGGGCGTATCGTCTGGAAGCGTTGCGGCCGGCGATCAACTGATTTCGATTGAGCGCGTCTTTGGATCAAACAGTGCAGACACCGTTACTGGCTCAAGCGCCGGGGAGTCTGTTGTTGGATTTGGTGGGAATGATGTGATCTCACTTGGCGGCGGTGATGATACGCTGCAAGGTGGTGTCGGCGCCGATACGCTAACCGGCGGTACTGGCGCTGATCAGTTTGTTTTTGCGATTGGCGAAGGCGGCGACACAATCACCGACTTTGCGGCCGGCGTTGATGTAATCCAGATACTCTCTTTTGGACCGGCGTTCGATAGTTTCAGCGAGGTTATCGGCGCGGCGACGCAAACTGGGGCCGGCGCCGAATTTGACTTTAACGGCGACACATTTTTGCTTTCCGGCGTAAACGTCGCGAGTCTGTCGGCAGGTGATTTCGTTTTCTAGAGCGAATTGCAGCAAAAGTGGTTCACCGGTTTTGTATCCGCAATTCGCCTAAAGAAGGACTTGGAGCTGTTTGCAACAGCTTCGCTGAATCATATCAGACGCAAACGGCTCTCGGCGCGCGTCGTCACTTAAAAAATCCGTAAAGGAACGTTTTTGTTTTGGCCGACTTCATTTTGTTTGGACTTTCGCCAAATCAGGTGCTGCTGACCGAAAATCGTCAAACGTCAATACCGCTTTTCTACCAAATATGAGCCGATTGACGGCCAAGCCGAAAAGGATGCAGGCGGCGAGCGTCAGGGCCATCATGTGAATATAGTGGAAAGGGTCGATGAAAAACGAAATCAACCCATAGCCGATGACGCCAAACGGGACGGCGGCGGCCGCCGCCATAGGGGCCACGTTTTTGAAAAAGATCGCCAGAAAAAATGCAGATAAAACCGGCATGCTGAGAAGCCCATTCAGCTGTTGAACAAGATTAATTATGCTGTCGGCGCCGCTATAGAGTGGCACAAGAAAGAGACACAGAGCGACGGCGCCAATCATCAATGCATTGGCGATGCGCCGAACATTGGCGCGCGAATTGAAAAACTTCTCATGAATATCACACACATACAAAGCAGCGGCGGAATTCAGCGCGCTATTGAAACTTGTTAAAACCGCCGCAGCCATCATCGCCGCAAACGCGCCCGACAGCCAATTCGGCAGGACATCTCGTACGATTTGGCCATAAGCGGCATCGCCAACATCACCGTAAAGCTTATAAGACACAACGCCGGGTAGGACGATGATCGGCGGGACAATTAACAATCTGATTAGCGCCGCGGCGAATACACCCTTTTGCGCTTCGCGGATTGACGGCGCCGCCATCGCTCGTTGCGTGATTGTCTGGTTAAAACTCCAATAGAAGATCTGTATAAATATCATGCCGGTGAAAAGCGTCGGCCATGGGATCGGCGATTCCGGGCCGCCGATCATCGTCAGACGGTCGGCGGGAATATCAGAGAAATCAAAATTGATCGCATTCAATGATAAGAACACGACGAGCAGTCCAAGCCCCAGAAGGCCAATGCCGCTATAGGTGTCTGATACGGCAACAGCACGCAAGCCGCCAAATATAGCATATGCAGCACCCGTGGCTGCGAGCGCTCCAGCGATGAAAATAAGCGGAATGTCGACATCGAACATCGACTTCATGAACAGCGCGCCTGTGTACAGCATGATCGGCAAATAGATGAAAAGCCCGCCCAGGAGGAAAAGAACCGAAATCATTGCGCGCAATACTTTGCCGCCAAGCTTTTTCTCCAGAAGTTCGGTTGTCGTGGTGCACTGATATTTATAATAGAGTGGCAGGAAAACCAGCGCCAGAATAATCAATCCTGTTACAGCCGCAAGCTCCCACCAGGCAAGAAGCAGCATCTGGTTGCCGTTCATGCCGACGAGTTGATCAGTACTAAGATTGGTGAGTGTAATCGACCCAGCTATAAATACCCAAGACAGCGTGCCGCCGGCGAGAAAAACATCTTTATTGCTATCCGTCGAGGCCGGGGGAGCCTTTCGGCATTGAAGCCAGGTCGCGAATCCAATGAGCCCGGTCAGGAGAAAAAAGACTGTTATCTGAATTGCCTGTTCGGTCATTACGTATGGTTCCATACCGCAAACGAGGCAGGCCCAAGGCGGTCGCCTCCTAACTCATAAACGCCGCCTCTTGGCGCGATTTCTTCGGGAATTTCCGTTTGGTCAGGCCCATAATTGAACGCAAAAGTCTGCGTTTCAGTCCGGGCAATTCGTAGATCCGGTGGAAGGAGCAAGTTTGCGACGCCCGCATCCGTCAAATGCGCGTGCATCACCAATCCGAGAAACACTTCGTCCGGCAGGGTCGTAAGGTAGGAGACGCGTCCCTCGCGAAACCAAAGCCCCGCGCCATCGTCGCGCGCTGCGATCGGCGCAAGTTCTGTTTCCACATGGTCGAGCCAGGTCTTGCCCGCGATCTCTGCGCCATGAAGGGTCGCGTTTTCACGGCGCCACTCCGGCAAACTCTCGCTATGGGTTACGGTTAGTGGGATGAGCTCACGCAATGCGCCTGGCGCCAGGTCGGGCGGTACTTGATACTCGCGCGTTTTTGATCCGGTCCGCGGGCCAAAAAGGAATTTCGCAGTTGAATTTGCGCATCGTGCAACAAAACTGTCAGGCAAAATCGGCAAAGATGGGCAAACGATCAGGTGATAGGAATTGAAGTCGTCTGTATCACGAATGAAATCGACATCGACGCCAAAACGGCGCAGCGCGGAATACCATTCAAAGACTATCGCCGGATAGCGCCAAGTTCCGCCTTGCGGCTGTGTTTCAAAAAGCCAGGCTGCATCGTAGCTGAAGATTATTGCAACGGGGGACGTTGGTTTTGGATCAATTTTTTTCAAGGAGGCAATATCTTTGGCCGCCTCTTTCGCTTCGTTAAATGCAGGCGCTGGAGACCCATTGGGTCGTTCCAATCCTGCGTGCATCTGTTCTTGCGCAAATGGGGCCTGACGCCACCGAAAGTAGTTCACACATTCTGCGCCATGAGCAAAGGCCTCCGCTGTCCATAGACGCACCATTCCATTTAGCGGCGCAGGGTTGTGTTCCGCCCAGTTCACTGGGCCGGGCTGTTGTTCATGAATTTGCCAACGTCCGCGCCCGCACGCGCGATAAAGGTCGTGATGGAAAGCCGCCAGATCCGGATGACCCTGCCGAAGATACCGTTCTTTATCCGCATACGGAAATGGGGCTACGTCTAAAAATCCCAGCGGATAGCTGTCCCAGCCGACAGCGTCGAGGTCTTCTGAAACGTCGAAATGGTCGAAATCAAAGAAAAATCCCATAAAGTTATGCAACAAATCGCGGCCCGGGGAGAGCCGGCGGAGAATGTCGGTTTGCAATTTGTTGTAAGAAACAACCTGATCGGACGAGAACCGGAAAAAAGCGAGCACATGCGCCGGGTTGGGTTCTGTTACTGTCAGATTTGGGAGTTCTATCTCAGAAAAATCCCGGTAGCGCTGGCTCCAGAAGCTGCAACCCCATGCTTCGTTCAGCGCGTCAATAGTTGAATATCGCTGCCTCGCATATTCGCGAAAAGCGTCGCGCGCCGCTTCGGAGTAGCTGCGTACGGTATCATGGCAGCCATATTCATTGTCCGTTTGCCATGCGACCACGGCGTCATGCGCGCCATAGCGTTCCGCCATAGTCTCCACGATTCGTGCGGTCTCACGCCGATAGACTGGCGAAGAAAAACAATAATGGCGCCTTGATCCAAAGCCGCGTACGCGTCCATCCCGATCACGGGCGAGTATTTCCGGATATGCGTCGACCAACCATTTGGGCGGTGTCGCAGTGGGTGTGCCCAAAATTACCGACAGGTTCTGTTCCGCGAGCGTGTCGATCGCGCGATCCAGCCAAGCCCACTCAAATTGTTCTGGTTCCGGTTCGATGAAACTCCAAGCGAATTCTCCAATGCGGACGCGAGAAAGGCCTATATCAGCCATTTTTTTCGCATCGTCAGCCCACAGATTGTCTGGCCATTGCTCTGGATAGTAGCAAACGCCGAGTTCGCTCTTTTTATTCTTCATTCTTGGGAAGGCCTTCTGTACTGTAGATCAAATGCCAAAATTGGGCGCTGATGAAACATCTGTTGTTCAACCCATCAGATATAATGGGCAGGGCTCTAATTTTTCTCTTGTGGATGCAAACCCGGCATATTCGAAACGCAACTCGCTTTTGATAGCAATATGCGCTGCGCCAACAAACAGATCGCTGGCGAACACGCGTCCTGGCTCCGTGCCCGGCAGGCACTTGGCCGTCGACAGCGTGTCCCGAAGGTTTTCGAAAGATGGTCCGTCCCCATTTTGGGTTGGTGAGATGCCCGCGTCCAGCCAGATCCGTGCATTCTTTGCATCTGTCGCTTCTGCGATCGCTTCCGCATTTTTTAGCGCCGCCGGAATGTCCGGGAAAAGAAATGCGCGCAAATTTCTTTTTTTGTCTTCTTGTACGCTTTTATGTTCAAAAGGTTCGAAAGTGATCGGCTTTTTTGGATCCACGGTTTCGATAATCAAGGCATATACGGTTTGCATCGTCTCATTCGTATCCGGAACGGTTTTTGTCGGCCAATCACCTAGATGCTTGATGTGTTCTAGTCCCCGCGCAGACCAAGTATTCAAGTTGCTGACGCTAACGCCGTTGCGCCCATCGTTAACCTTGGGACCGGCGAAAAACCCGATGGCGTCTGTGTCAAGCTGTGAGGCTTGGCGAATTGCTTTTCCCATAGCGACTTGCGCGCCGAGCGTAAAAGTGGCGACTGTTGGTGAAAGGCCATGCCGGTTCCATTCAATGCTCGCTGCACGACGCATGCAGAATAGAAAACGCTCTTCCCAACCATCCCCGCCAATGCGCACAGAGCTTTTCAAGAATTCGATAGGCGGCAATGGCAAGTAGACGTCAAGTTCTATGCCTGCATCAAGTAACCGTTCGGCGATCACAATATCTGCGCCGCCCGCCAAAGCGCCAGTAGCGCGGCCGATTTTTTCGTTATCAAGAAAATTCTCGAACGCCTCGCCAAGGTGTTCCAAAGCTTCTTCGTCATCCACGCCTTT
Organism: Pseudomonadota bacterium; assembly: GCA_039186325.1. Classification (GTDB taxonomy): domain Bacteria; phylum Pseudomonadota; class Alphaproteobacteria; order Caulobacterales; family Parvularculaceae; genus Hyphococcus. The sequence continues at coordinate 11,185 of JBCDAD010000033.1, forward strand.
GTGGGCGAGCGGTCCTGAAAAAAACAAGACTTTTGGTTGCGCGGTTACGCTGTCGATCCAGGCTTCATCAATGCCCACATGGGGCGCCAGTCGCGCAAGTTGTTTTCGCGTTGTTGCGCGCTTGCCGGCAGTTACGTCTTTAGCGTGGCATGCTCGTTCAAAAAGAGAGGATGCGGCCTTTTTATCGCCGGAGACAAGCGCGCATTCGGCCAGGCTTGCGCGCACGAAGTAGCTGTCGGCATCTTCTTCGTTTGCGCTAACTCGCTCGTCGATTGCAATTTTGACTTTGTCGGCGATCTCGCGCGCCTTTTTTTTGTCGCCGATCAGCGCATAGCCGGCCGCCGCATTGACGCCAGAATAATACCCACGGCAATTCTCAAAAGCCTCCCGATATCCGTGTGCAGATTTCTGCAATAATTCAGTGTCGGGGGTCATTGAATTTTCCAGAAACGCGATATCGCGAAGGAGGCGCGGCTTGAGGCAAGCGACATCCTCATCTGCATACTCTTTTTCGAGCTTTAATGCGTCGAATTCTTCCAGCGCTTTTTGCGGGCCGCCGGCGCGCGCTGCGGCGAGGACGGCGCGATGGCGAACTTTTACGTCTTTCGGCGTGCGCTTGGCCGCCTCCATCGCCAAATGGTACGCGGTCTGATTTAGACCGCAGTCAAGGTGCGCATCGATTTCCCAAAGCCAATCATCGGCAAAAGAATCCTGTGCGTTTTCGCGATCATTGGCGGCAAGCGCGGCAAGGCGTTTTCGGTTTTGAATTGTCATGCCACCATTGCGCGACTGAAAAATCAGACCTGATCGTTCCCACATCATGAGCGTGCGATTGATATGTTCGCGTGAAACCCCGAGTAGTTCTGCAATCGTTGATTGAGGGATTTGCCCTATTGGAACAATCGGGTTCCAGTCGTCGCTGGAGTTTAGCTCGACAATTCGGGAAAAGAATGACGCCAGGCGAATTTCAAGTGGGCGAAAAACGGTCTGCGCAATGAGCGCGCCGGCCTGATCAAGACGCAACGCTAAGTCTTGCAGGACCGCCTCGCTTAATTCGTCACTTCGACGCAATAATCGTTGTATATCGGCCGGCGCGACGGCGTATGCGGAAAGATTTGTTAACGCCACCAAAGGCCGCACCGTCGGCGTTTCATCGTCGCCTTCGCTGTCGTTGGGTTCCGCTGCACCTGGGGCGAGCGCGGAAACAAAGCCAGCGACGTCGCGGCGACCAAATAACGCTGTCAATGCCGCGCGCCCGCCGGGCTGTAATCGCCGTATCGCGGCCGCAACACCTGTCTGAATGAGCGCTACGGGACGATCGCTCAGTCCCGGCGCGACAATCTCTTTTCCCGGCTTGATCGCGATCGGTTTGGCGCAGCGGGCCAGCTCTTCCAGATCAGAATCATCAATCGACTTCAAAATGCTCGCGCTGCGCAGCGTCTGCATGGTGAATTTTAAATCGGCGCTGGACGGACGAACCATAGGACTGGCGACGCTCCCGATAAGAGTGCCGACATATTAGTCGTGACTATGTGTCGATGGAAAGCCTGAAGTCACGTTGTGAAGGGGCGGACGGCGCTCTCCCCAGTCACCGCCGCCCCTTCTGTCTTTCACCACCGCGCTAACGCGACCTGATGGTGAAAAGCCCGCCAACCGCTAATCCCGCCGAAACGATGATCATGCCGACCAACGTTGATGTGAGTACCGCTAACATGCTCCTCTCTCCCCATTATCCAGCCTTACCGCAGCTATCCGCGCAGCCTTAGTCAGCGACCGGAAACTCCTGAATAGCCGCAAGGATCAGCGCGTTATTTCTGTCTGGTTCGCCGAATGGCTTCATATTTGCGATTTTGGCGTCCATGCGGCTTTCAGCATTTTTCATGATCAGCTTCGTCAGATTGATGTGGCTTGCGTCAACTTTCTCAAAAAGTGTGTTGACGACGACGACCGTGTTGGGCGCTGAAGCGACCGCCTCAGGCTTGTGGACAGCCTTTTCGGTGTCCACTTCAGCTAAAGCTAACCCTGAAGCTGCAACCACCGAAGCCGTCGCTGCTGCTGCCGTTTTGATAAATGCGTTTGTCATGTCTCTCTCTCCCGTTTTTAATCTTTTGCCGACGATCATCGTCAGCGATGATTGAGAGATAGGCGTGCTGCTGGATGGGGTTTGTGATGAAGATCACATCGTGCATGCGTTCAAGAAATAGACACCGGGTGACCGATTTTCGGCCATATTTGTCAGCGGGGTCGGCACATCGCCTGTTGGCGCTTCTCCGGAGGAATACGCGATAAATGCATGCTGTTGCGAAATAAAAAATCTTTATACAGAAAAAACCTGTCTGTCGCGGCCAGATGTTTGCGCTGCTTATTAATTGCGCTTAGAGTGCAAAAAAGGCGCGAAGACCATAGCGCCAGGGAGGCGGCGCATCTTTTTTCCGAGGCTATTCAGCCATGTGAGGCCATATGTACTGTTTCCGCCGGTATTGCTTCTCCTCAGCGCGCTTGTCGCCAGTCTAATCGATTTCGACAGTTTTCTCGCCTATTCGACCCAGGCCAACAATTGGATCTTGAGCCGGTTTGACTGGCTGTTTTTGCTTTCCAGCTTTGTCGCTGTGCTCTTATTGGTTGCAATTTCAGTCTCGCCGTTGGGCGCAGTTCGTATCGGTGGTCATGGAGCAGCGCCGCTCCTGAAACCGTGGAGCTGGTTCTCGATTACGCTGTGCACCACGATAGCGACAGGCATATTGTTTTGGGGTGCGGCCGAGCCGATTTTTCACATTAATGACCCGCCAGCGTTTTCCGGCGTTACGCCGCGCAGCGACGGCACAGCGCAATTTGCACTTTCATCGATGTATATGCATTGGACGGTGACGCCCTATGCGATTTACTCAGTTGGCGCGCTCGCTTTTGCACTGGCTCACTATAATCTTGGGGCGCCTTATTCCCTCAGTGGACCGATTTCGGCAGTGTCTCCTGGCGCTATTCCGGATAGACTGCGAGACGTTATTGATGCGGTCGGATTATTTGCGCTTGTTGCGGGGGTGGCGGCGTCGCTCGGCGCGGGAGCGATGGCCCTTTCAGGAGGCATGCAGCGTCTTTTTCAAACCCCGGACACGCCGCTTGTCAGATTGTTCATCGTGTTGGCGATTGTCGCTGTTTTTGTCGTATCGTCAATCAGCGGCATTCAACGCGGCATACGCATTCTTTCATCGCTCAATATACGAATTTTCTTCGCAATGGCGATTTTTGTATTCGTTTTCGGACCAACGGGTGACGTTATTCGGCTTGGCGGCGCCAGTTTGGCGCAATATGTCGTCGAATTTATTCCGCGCAGTCTCAATTTGAGCGCCAGCGACACGGATGGTTGGACCCGCGACTGGACGGTTTTTTACTACGCCAACTGGTTCGCTTGGGCGCCGGTCACGGCGCTGTTTCTGGGACGGATCGCCCGCGGCTATACTGTGCGTATGTTTCTTCTGATGAATCTGGTTTTGCCCGCATTGTTCGGCGGTGTGTGGATGGCGATTTTCGGCGGTTCGGCAATAATGATCGACCAAAGTACAGGGGCCGCAATTACGGCGGCTGTTGATCAGAACGGTCCCGAAGCGGCGATTTATGCGGTTTTTGATGCCTTGCCATTTGCGAACATAGCCGCTGCGGTGTTTGTGCTGGCTATCTTTATCTCATTTGTCACGGCAATGGATTCAAACACCTATTCAATGTCGGAGATTTGCACTGACGATGATCCTGACCAATCTCCGGAAATGTTGCGCACGGAACGTAATGTCAAAATTATGTGGGGCGTTTTAATCGGCGCGATCGCCTGGGTCATGACGTCGACAACAGGGATTGACGGCGTGCGAATGCTTTCCAATCTGGGAGGGTTGCCCGGCTTGTTTATTCTGATCACAATGATCGCAACGCTCATCGCCATCTGGCGACGATTGGGCGCAACGAAAAATACCAGTGCTGCGGTTAATCAGTGATTTAAAATTCGGGGTTCTGCAAACAACGGTGGGCGCTTCGCCCGCCGACATTCTGATGAGCGGCTTAGTCTTTTAGTGTTGCACCATCCACTGATGGCTCTTCATCGTTGGGCGCATCCGCTTTTTCATCGCTTTTCGCCTTTGGCGTTTCCTGCTTTTTCGGGGCCACGACATCGTTCTTATCGTCAGCTGTTGCTACCGGCGCTTCCACGTCTTTGATTACAGATGCGTTGGTGACAGGCGCCGCCTCGATAAGCGCAATCGGCGTATCATCGTCTTTTGTTTCTTCCGATTGCGGTTGTTCCAACATTTGCGGTTTCTTTGTTGGGGCGGGCGCAGTTTGTGGTGTGGGTGCAACTGGTGTCTGATCGAATTCCGGCACATCTACCGTCGACGCGAATTCACCCCAATAGGCAGGTTGGTTCACAAGGTTACGGAATACATCGATATTGTTGTTTGCGACCTGTGGCGGCAAGTCAGAACGCGCGAGGCGCGTCGCTTCTTCCATATCGCCGCGCAGAGCATTGACAAGCGCCAGATTTTGCCGAATGCGCGCATCAGCGCCTGGTGACGATGCGGCGAACTTCAACATTTTTTCCGCCATCTTCAGATCGCCATCCATGGCGAATGAGAGACCTTTGTTATTTAGCAGGCTTATTGAACCGGGCTCCAGTGACAGCGCGCGGTCATATTGGCGCCGCGCCAGTTCGTGCTCGCCGATATTGTCGAGCGCCACGCCATAAGCAGACAGGGCGCGCCAATTATTGGGCTGTTCCGCCGCTGCTTTTTCTACATGACGCACAGCCTCAAACGCGCGATCGGCCTCGATTAACGCTTTGCCAAATTCCAGGCTGACTTCGGTATTGTTGGGGTTTTTCGTTGACGCCTTTTGCATGACGCGGATCGCCTCATCAACGGATCCAATTTTGCGCAAGGCGGCCGAGAAAGAGACGGCGACTTCTGGGTCCGCGTGATCGCGATTGTACCGCGTACCCCAATAGGCCGCGCTCGCAACGGGATCCATGCTATCTTCGATTTTCGGGTTCGCATAGGCGCCGATGGAATTGTAATACTCGCTATGCGATGTATGTTGTGGCTGTGTTTCGCCCGTGGTGCTGCAGGCGGCCAGAGCCGATGCGCCGAGACCAAGTCCTGCGATTTTCGCAGCATGCGTTGAAAAGCGAATGGCCATGTTGTTCCCTCAAGACTCAAAGATGTGGAATTTTCTGGAAGGATCATTGCCAAATGTGCTCAACAAATGCTTAACCGCATTTCAACGCCGCATGATTTAAGCTGTTAACGGAGTATTTATAATCGTGGAAAGATTGTTACCACATAGCCCATCTGCGTTGCGTGATGCGATCCCCATTTATTGTGTTCGTGAAAAAGACGCCGAATTCGGGGGTGCGCCTGAAAGCCTTCGTCGTCTTGCGGGTCGAAATCGATTTGAAGGCGACGCCGGTCAATGGCTTGTTGGTGATGAGGGCGTCTTGTTTGGTATTGGCGGTGGCCGCGACCCGCTGATCGCCGCCGCCCTTGGCGACAGACTCCCGGCCGGCGCCTACTATTTTGCTGATCAGGTTAATAGCGAAAATGCCACGCTGACCTGTTTTGCCTGGCTGCTCGGCGGTTATCGATTCTCAACGTATAAGTCTTTGCGTGCGGCGGAAGCAGTACTGGTTGCACCGGCGCACGCCGATATCGCGGAAGCCCAACGCGCCTATGCTGCTGTTCGGTTGGTCCGCGATCTCGTCAATACGCCCGCGGGCGATATGACGCCAGCGGCGCTTGAGAGCGCGGCTGCGATTATCGCAGAAAATGCGAATGTTGATCTGAATTCTATCGTTGGAGATGATCTTCTAACGGAGAATTATCCTATGGTTCACGCAGTAGGGCGGGCTGCGGATGCGGGCCCACGCATTGTTGAGTTTGTCTGGGGCGACCCGGATGCGCCCAAGGTTACGCTTGTCGGCAAAGGCGTTTGTTTTGACTCCGGCGGTCTTAATATTAAGGGATCCGGCGGCATGGCGCTGATGAAAAAAGATATGGGCGGGGCAGCGCATGTCCTGGCGTTGTCGCAGATGATTATCGATGCCGGGTTGAATGTCAGATTACGCACGATTGCGCCGCTGGTGGAGAATGCGATCGCCGGCAACGCCTTTCGCCCCGGGGATATCTTGAAGACGAGAAAAGGGATTACCGTCGAAATCGGCAATACGGACGCCGAGGGGCGATTGATACTCGGCGACGCGCTTGTACGCGCTGGAGAGGACGATCCGGAATTGACGATCTCAATGGCGACATTGACCGGCGCGGCGCGCGTCGCGGTGGGACCGGAATTGGCGCCATATTATTGCGATGATAATTCTTTATGCGCTGGTCTCGAAAAAGCGGCTGAAGCGCAAAGCGACCCCGTCTGGCGAATGCCTTTGTGGCGAAATTACGCATCGATGTTGTCTTCGAAAGTCGCCGATATCAACCACATCTCTTCCGGCGGTTTCGCCGGGTCGATTACTGCCGCCCTGTTTCTCCAGCGCTTCGCGCCGGCGACGGGCGTTTGGATGCATTTCGATATATACGCCTGGCGTCCATCGGCGGCGCCCGGCCGACCGGTTGGCGGCGAAGCGCAGGGCGTGCGGGCGATTTTCGCGATGTTGGCCGAGCGATACGGCGCTTAATCCCCTCTTGCCCCGGCGACCCGAACAGTTGCACTGATTGTGGTCTCATTCATGCGGGGCCTTCGCCCGCCGCGAGCAGACCGGATTAAATCATGGCGCTTAACGACATCCTGATGAATTGGCGTGATGTGATGACAGATGCGGTGCGTGCGGATGGGCCGGATTTGTCGATGCGGCAATGGTCGATTCTATTGACCGTCTATACGACGCCGGGGCCGCACACGGTGCGCGGTCTGGCGCGTGAGTTAAATGTGCCGAAACCGGCGATCTCCCGCGCGCTGGATGCTTTATCGATCTTGGGGTTTGTACGCCGCGTGCGCGACGAGGACGACAAGCGAATCGTTCTTGTTCAAAAAACCGCAGAGGGCGCCATTTATCTCGACGAATTTGCAAAAATCGTAGAGATGCGCACTGAAGCGCCGACCGCCCTAAATGCGATGTATGGCTGATTATTGGCGCCGTCCAAGTCTTCAGCGCTTTCGTCTTATTGTCCCGTTAATTCCCGGCCAGTTGCGGAAGTTCCGCAATCGCTATTCCGGCGATTTTTGCGCGGCCGTCCTCCAGACGAACAGGCGCTGTTAGTTTGCCGCCAGTCGCCATCGCCGCCAGGTTCAATCCGGCCTCCGCCGCCATCGCTTCGCGCCGTCCGATTACACCGAAATCACCCAGCAGACGGCCAAAAGCGGCCGGATTTTGAAACTGCGCGTTTAGCTCCCCAACCGGGAAATTTTGCGCATCAACCGACACCTCTCCCTGCAAGCTCATTTCCGCCTCCGGCAATCTTGCGGCCATTCCGCGAATAATGAGCGACCCTCCGGCGCTGCGCCAAGCCAGCAGAGGCCGTGAAGTGTTGAACGCCAAGGTCTCAGTTAGCGCAAAGGACCCCTCAAAACGGTCGATCTGACTCTCAATCCCATTTCGCTGAAGCGCGATCGTTTCAGCAGCGAGATTCATTGTAATCACCGCCAGGCCCTCCGTTTGCGGAGCGATATCGACAATGAGAGCGCCCAATGACGCGCTATCGCCTGCGTCGGATTGCGCTTTTGCATTCTCAACATTAGCGGCGAACGCCCATCCGCGTGTTTTGTCATTTGCGATAGACGCGCGCAGGCCTTCCGCATCAATGGTCCAATCGCCAAATTCAATATGAGATACACGCTGCTCACCAAGCGGGACGAAGATCAGACGATTGAGATCATAGGGAAGCGCTTCGATTACGAGTTTTTCGCCGCGCCATTGACCGATTTCCGGCGAGCTAATGACGGGCGAGTTAATCACTGTACGAAGAAAAAAGGGAAACCCCGAAGATCGAATATCGTCATGTGTTACGGTGAGACCGGCGGCGTTTTGGTCTGCGACCCACTGGTTGACGGCCGTAACCATCTGCGTTGCCCCGAAACGCCATAATCCCGCATAGACTGCAAAAATCAGCGCAACGATGATCAACGGAACATAAAGTAAGCGCCGCGAGGGCGCCCGGTCGGAGGATGTCATACCGCCTCTTCGGCGCGGATGATATCCGGGCGTGCGCCGTTAATTACAGTCTCTAACTCGCGTTTGAACGAACGTCGGTCAAGACCTGGCGGTATTGGGGGCAGGAAGCGCAATCTGATCATTCCCGGCGTTTTGCGGCCGCCCGGATACTGCCAGTGCTCGCCGCTGTTATGGACGGCCGGATGACACGGTGTGCCGGCCGCAGCGTATATGCCAGCAACACCTGGTTGAAATGGCGTTGTTTCGCCTGGACGCATTCTTGTCCCTTCTGGAAAAACAATAATCTGCTTTCCGTCCGCCACCGCAGCGTTCGTCGCGCGGGTAAGCGCGCGCAGCGCCTTGGCGCCGCCCTCTCGGTCGATGACAATATTGCCGGCCGCCAACTGAAACCACCCGAATACAGGAATGCGAAGCAGTTCCTTTTTCATCACGACCGCGGGTTTGGGCAAAAGTGCGTAAAGAGCGAATGTCTCCCACATGGATTGGTGATTGGCGGCGACAATGGCGCCCCCCGTCGGCATATGTTCAAGGCCGGCAACCTCGTGGCGGATGCCGCAAAATATTCGCAGTTCTGCAAAGACCATGCGCGCCCAGTTTTTTGCAAACCAGCGTCCGCCTTTTTCTCCGAACAGCAACGCCGGCCACATGAGGATGGCGAAGAGCGGCGATGTCGTAAAAAGGACGGCCCGGAACAGGAATGAGCGGAACACAATCATCGGCAATAGCTAGCGTTTTGCAGAGAAAAACGCCTTCACGCGGGCAGCGATAAATTTCGAGTACTCTCCGGCGATCACGCGCCATGCATTAGCTGAGCCTGGCCGGCCGGAGCTATCCAGGTATCCGGACGGAACCACATGCGGCACGATTTTAACATCGCTCACACGCCCCTGAACCGTCGCGATTGCGCGGGGCATATGATAGTCGGACGTCACGAGAATAACGCGCTCAAATTTATTGTTTTGCGCCCATTCCAACAATTCGTCCGCGTTCCCCTCTGTGGTCTGTGCATTCATGCCGAGATCAACGCAGCATTCGAACTGATCCGGTTCGCCGGTCCATACTTGCGCCAATTGTTCGCGCGATGTGTCCGGGTTCACGCCTGAAATTAATAATCGCGCGCCTGCGCCTTTTTCAAAAACAGCCATCGCTGCGGTGACGCGCGCCGGCCCGCCGGTAAAAACGACAACGCCATCGGCTTTGAACGGCTCGTCGATTGTGGCCGCCGGAATGCGAGACACAAATAACAAGAAGCCGACAGCCCAGAGCAGTCCTAAAAGAACAAGGCTCAAAAAAAGGCGCGACACGCAAAACCCTCAGAAATCTCTTCCCGGCAAAGATTAGCGGGTTTTCATCGGCCGGGTCCAGCGCTTGCGGGATCGTCTGCAGGGCCCGTAAGGCGCGTGGCGGCCTAATATTGTGCGGTGAGAGTGTTCAAGACTGTCTGGCGCGCTGTGAATGCAGTTACAAAGCTCGTAATCGCAGGCACCGTCAGGAGCCAGAATAGGACCCAGCCGCTCAGCTCAAATGACGGAAGAAAGGCGCCGGCGCCGGGTGCGCCCCGTAAGGCGATAGCCCCAACACCAAGCAATATTACCGCGGCGATAACGCCGACGCTGGAACCGCGCAGTCCCAGCGCCCAAAATCGCCTTTGCACTTCATTCGCGATGAAACGATCTGTTGCGCCAACGAGATGTAAGACGGATACGATTTCCTGATTGGCGGCCAATCCGGCGCGCGCGGCGAAAATTGACGTTGCGCAAGCCGCGCCAATGACCAGAAGGAACACGAATAACGCCAAAATTTGTGCTGACTCAGCGGCCGCATCGAGACGTTCGTGCCATCCCCCGTGATCGTCGAGTGTTGCATTTGGCGCCGCGGCCGACAAACGATTGCGCAATAAATCCAGATTGTTTTTTAAATCGGGTCCAGCGCGCACTTCGATAAGGGCGGGGATGGTCAAAAATGAGGATGCGTTTTCCTTACCAAGCCAGGGTTCCAGGAGCGCCGACGTTTCGGCGCTACTCAGCCGTCGGGCTTCAATTACGCCTTCGGTGTCCAAGAGAATGCGCATCGCCGCCTGGGCGCCGGTTTCAATCTCCGCTGTATCCGCGCCTTTGACCTGGACCGTCAGTTCTGATCGCAATGCCGACGTCCATGTGGATGCGGCGCTGTTGATCAATAAAAATGCCGCGAGCGCGACAGCCGCCAGGAATGAGATCACTGCAATGACGGCGGTGAGCGGCGCTCCGCCGGCGCCAGCTTCGGGCAGTAGTGGCTCGCGGCGAAACCGGGCGAATAACCCGCCGCCAGTGTCAGGGGCGGCGTGAACGCGCCCGGACTTATTTTCGATGCCTTCAAGGTCATCCGTCGCGCCGAATTCCTTGGGCGGTAAGTCGGTCATCCAGCGCCTCCTGGGCCTGGCGAATTTGAGACGCCCCCATCGGCGATACGAACGACCGGCTTCCCAAGCGACTGGACGAGATGAAGGTCGTGTGTCGCCACAATGACGGCGGCGCCGAGTTTGTTCATCTCGACGAACAGCTTCATGATCTTTTCCGCCATGGCGGGGTCGACATTTCCGGTTGGTTCGTCTGCTAAGATCAGATCCGGCTTCGAAACGAGCGCGCGCGCCAGGGCGACCCGTTGTTTCTCTCCGCCCGACAAGGTCGCCGGTCGGGCCTCCATTCTGTCGCCCAATCCCACCCAATTTAAGAGTTCGCTTACGTCTTCGCGATATTGATTTTGGTTAATACCGGCGACTTTCATCGGGAGCGCCACGTTATCGAAAGCGGTGAGATGGTCCAGCAACCTGAATTCCTGGAACACGACCCCAATGCGTCTGCGCAAGGCCGGCAACGCATTGCGATGTGCTGCGCCGGTATCAACGCCAAACAAGGTCAGCCGGCCCCGGGTCGGGCGCAACGCCAAGTAAATCAGCTTCAACAGAGATGTTTTGCCAGCGCCGGATGGGCCGGTCAGAAAGCGAAATTCTCCGGCGTCCAACCGAAAGTTAACGTCCGAAAGGGTCTCAGGACCGTCGTCATAGGCCAAGCCGACATTTTCGAAACTAATCACAAGATTCCTATCTGCACCTGGCGAGCTTCTACCCGTCGAAACACTGATTCTGTCCTGTCATGATAATCACCTGTCCCGAATGCGCTACGCGTTATAACGTCGAAGATGACCGGTTTTTGCCCGATGGTCATTCCGTACGATGCACCAATTGCGGCGTTAGCTGGTTTGTTCCTGCGCCTGAGGCGCTG
>JBCDAD010000034.1:0-21856 GCA_039186325.1 Pseudomonadota bacterium
CTGGGGATTTGAGACCGTTCCACAAAAACACCTGAACGGGCGTCAGGGCTTCCAGCCGCGCGGCCGGGTTCTTGGCGGGTCAAGTTCGATCAACGCGATGATTTATATCCGCGGCACAAAAGCCGATTATGACGGCTGGGCGGCCGCCGGCGCGACAGGCTGGTCGTATGACGACGTTTTGCCTTACTTCAAAAAAGCGGAAGACAATACGCGCGGCGCCGATGAATACCACGGCGCGGGCGGGCCACTCGGCGTCAGCGATCTTAGTCACAAAAACCCGCTATCAGACGTTTTTCTACAAGCCGCGGCCGAATTGCAGATGCCAATGAGTGATGACTTTAACGGTCAGCAACAGGAAGGCTTCGGCTATTATCAGGTCACTCAACGTGGCGGTGAGCGGTGCTCCAGCGCGAAAGCCTATCTCACGCTTGCGCAGGATCGGCCAAATCTGGAGATCATCCCGAAGGCGCGTGCGGAGCGGATCATTTTTGAAGGACGCCGAGCGAAGTCCGTTGAATATCGGCGCGGCCGCGCCCGACGCCAATTAGAGGCCGAAGGCGAAATTATTCTCTCCGCCGGCGCGTTTCAATCGCCGCAACTCCTGATGTTATCGGGCGTTGGCCCGGGGTCTGAATTACAAAAACACGGGCTTGATGTCCTGCAGGATTCGGAACAAGTGGGGCGAAACCTTCAGGATCATTTTGACTATACGCTCCTTTACAAGACCGATTCCCAGGAATCGATCGGCTATAATCTTAACAGCATCCGTCGCGGCCCCGCCGCATGGCGCGCCTATAAAAACGACCGCGCCGGGTTGCTGACGAGCAATATCGCCGAGGCCGGCGCTTTCTTACGCACAGATCCGAATGAAGATGAACCGGATGTGCAATTGGTGTTTTTGCCGGCGCTGGTCGACGATCATGGCCGCAAGGCGCATTTCGGCTACGGCTATTCCTGTCACACCTGCGTACTGCGGCCCCGATCCAGAGGTGAGGTCACCTTATCATCATCTGATCCGATGGCGGCGCCTTTGATCGATCCGCATTTCCTGAGCGATGAGGATGATTTGCGCCGCCTGGTGCGCGGCGTCAAAATCACCCGCCGGGTCATGCGCGCGCCCGCCTTCGACGACTATCGCGGCAAGCAGCTTTACGCGCCCGACCATTGCGATGATGAGGAATTGATAGAAGATATTCGCAATCGCGGTGACACGATCTATCACCCGGTGGGCACCTGTCGCATGGGCGTTGACGACAAAGCTGTGTTAACGCCGGATTTGAAAGTCCGCGGCGTCTCGGGGTTGCGGGTCGTTGACGCGTCCGTCATGCCGTTGCTGGTTTCCGGCAACACCAACGCGCCGAGCATTATGATTGGCGAAAAAGCCGCCGATATCATCAGAGCAGATGCAAAACAGGTTCAAGCGCCGGCCGCCTGAACCTTCTTGGTTGGTGAATTATCATTGACAACCGGACGTTCCGGCAGTTTCGGCTGACGCTTACCGGCCAGTCCCCTGGCAAGCGCCACGCGCTTTGCGGCGTTGTGTTTGTCAGAAGCCAGGGACATGGCTTTGTCGAGCACACCGCGCATACCGCAGCGATTGGCGATCTGAATAGAAATCCCCGGCCGGGCGTTCAGCTCCAGCAATAATGGCCCTTTGTCCCGATCAAGCACGATGTCGACGCCGATATAGCCGAGCCCGGTCACATCATATGAACGCGCCGCCATCATCAAGATCTCATCCCAATAGGGCGTACTGATACCATCCAGCGGATAGGCGGTATCGGGATGAATATCGATCATCCGGTCAAACTGCATGGCGAGCTTTGTCAGTCCCGTCGCGATATCGACGCCGACGCCAACGCCGCCTTTGTGCAAATTCGCTTTCCCATCCGATTCCGCTGTCGGCAGACGGAGCATAGCGAACACAGGAATTCCCTTCAGGACAATAACGCGAATATCCGGCACGCCCTTAAAAGAGATGTTGGCGAAGACGTCATCGAATTCAACGCGGTATTCGATAAGCGCTTTGTCCGCCTGACCCCCAAGCGAATACATGCCGGAGAGAATATTGTTGACGTGAAACTGGAGGGCTTCATACGAGACGCGGCGACCATTGGCGAGACGCCAGCCGCCCATTAGCGGGCTGTCGACGACCAAAATTCCCTTGCCTTGCGAGCCTTGCGCCGGCTTGATGACAAAGCCGTCCGGGCGATCAATAAACTGACGCAATGATCGCATATCGCGCGCGTTTTCAACAACGCCATAAAGCTCCGGTGTCGGAATATCCGCTTCCGCTGCAAGCTTTTTAGTTTCCATCTTGTCGTTGACCGATTTTAATAATCGGCGCGGATTGAGCGCGTTGATATAGTCAATGTTTCGCTCGTTGATTCCGATCACGCCGTTGCGGCGCAGTTTAAGCGGATTGGGAATTGCGATCATGCAGCCAGCTCCCGAAATCGCCACAGTTCAGACAGGCGTAATCCCGTATAGCGCCCCATAAGAACGCACAGACCCATTAAGACTAAGAGCAATTCGGGAAAATGGTACATGAAATATTCGACATAACCATTGGTCATGGCGAGATAAGCGACACTCGCTACAGCCAGGCTGCCAGCACCCTGTTTGATCGCCTCGCTCGCGGATTGCTCCTCCCAGACGATCGACATCCGCTCAATCGTCATCGTCAAAATAACCATCGGAAAGAGGGATATCGACAGACCAATCGCCTGATTGGTCTCCGCCATGACTATTGTAATCCCGGCCATCGCCATCACGATAAAAATCAGGACAACAGCCAACCGGGGAACGAGCAGCAATTGCAGACGCTCCAGATAGAACCGCATGGCGAGCCCCATCGCAATCAACACAGAGAACAGGATTAATCCGTTCAAGAGCGCTGTTTCACGAAATGCGATGCCGATGAGAACAGGCATAAACGTCCCTAACGTCTTTACGCCAATAAACTGTCGGAGAAAGACGAGGATAAAAATGCCGACAGGGATCGTTACGAGCACCTTGTAAACGAGCTGGGTGGTCAAGGGCAGATCGGCGAAACTGAAAAACCGCGTTATTGCGCCGACCCCGCCGTCGGCCGTACGTAGCACATCAACAGCGGCGTTGCGTCTGGCTTGAAGCGCGATTTTGAATTCGAGCTCTGCAATACCGCTATCGGCGATCAGGGGATCAACGCCGTACCAAATCGTGAAAAAGCGCTTTGGTTCGCCATCGGGAAAATAACGATAGCTGTCCCCGTCCACATGATATTCAAGCCAGCTATGCAACGCCACGCGGCGGCTCTGTTCCGTCAGATAAACGCCATTGGCCACGCGGGCGCTGATGCCCTGGGTCTGCAGCGTGTGGCGCGCCAGATCCAGTTTTGCAATCGTCTGGGGCAGATTATCGAGAAGGACCGCAATTTCATCAGCGCTTTGCTCGTCTTCGGTACGCTCGAAAATCTCCGCCATCGTCAGGTCAGCGAAGGATTTATCGTCAGCGGAGCGGCGGCGTACGCTCGCCACCCAGACAATAAACGCCTGGCGACGCAACAGGTCCTCTTCAAACGGAACAATCTCAATATCGCTGTTGACAAAACCTTCCGGCAAAGGCGTCGCCGGCGTTTCTCCAAGCGTTTGGGCGGTGTACCGCAACACCTTTCGATCAGCAGGATACCGGTAGGTCCAAACCGCTTTACGGTTCTCGCCGGTCGGTTCATTGACAAGGCTAAGGCCGAATGGCCCATTGTAAAACTGTTCCTGTGAAAACGGCCGCTGCACGTCATTGGCGGGAAGAAAGACTTCCAGGCGCGCCGGCTCGTTCATGCCGTCAAATTCCAGGTAAATTTCCATGTCCCAGACAGTCGCCGCCGCATTGGCCAACAAGGGATAGTCGAGGCGAACCGTTTTGGTGACAAAAACGGCCAGGCCTGCAACGATCAGCAGCGTTGCGAGAATCACCGCCTGGCGCAGGCTAGCCGTCATCGCCGTCTTCGCCAGAACAAGACGCCTCGGAAACGTAGGTTTGGCCGGAATCGACGAGAACGCGGTGGGCCAAAAACTCGCGGCCAATCAGCATGTCGAAGTTAAAATCCGACCGATCGGCGAGATTAATTTCAGCCAGCCCCCGCACGCCGCCGACGCAAAGAGGCAAATGGATGACCGGGCGGCGGAGCGATCCGCCAGTCTTCGTTTTGATATTGGCGAAACGGATAACATTCTGATTGTAGCGGACCGATCGCCCATCTTTGCCGACAAGGCGAAAACGCACCCACCGATCCTTTTCACCCCGCTTGTAAATCTCAATATCCCGAGCAAATACCGAGCTCGTATCGGCGCCGGTATCGAGTTTCGCCTTCATTTCAAGCCCGCGCTTGCCAAGCGCCACGTCCTCCAGATAGCCGAGCTTGATGACCTCTCCACGGGCTTCATCGGCCGCATTGGCGCTCAGAACGGGCGAAATTACTCCAAAGGCCGCAATCGCGACGCAAAGCTTTCGAAAAAAAGTCATGGCGGCGTCTTTTATTATCTCTCTCGAAACATCATTCATGGTTGAGTTACCAAATGGACAGCGCCTAAACAACAAACTGTCGCGCGGGCGCGAAGGCCTAGCGAGTTCGGCGCTGGAGTACAAATTACGAGCAGTTTATGTGCGGCATTATTGGAATACTAGGCGACGGCGATGTCGCCGAACCCATTTTGGCGGGTCTTAAACGCCTTGAATATCGCGGCTATGACTCCGCGGGCATCGCCACGGTCGATCATGGGGCCATACACCGGCGGAGAGCCAGCGGCAAACTGGCCGCCCTTGAGGCGACCCTGACGAAAAATCCGCTCGCAGGCGCGATCGGGATCGGTCACACGCGTTGGGCCACTCATGGCGCACCAACGGAACGCAACGCCCATCCCCATGGCGGCGATCGCGTCTCTGTCGTTCATAATGGAATTATAGAGAATTTTGCGGAGTTGCGCACTGGCCTCCAGGAAAAAGGCGTCGAGTTTGAGTCCGAGACAGACGCCGAAGTCTGCCCGAAACTGATCCAATTTATTCTCGAGACGGAAAACTGCAGCCCCGCGGAGGCCTTTTCCAAAACGATTGCACAGTTGCGTGGGGCCTTTGCTTTTGCTGCAATCTTTTCAGGCGAAGCCGATCTGATGATTTGCGCCCGTCGGGGATCGCCGCTGGCGATTGGGCGCGGCGACGGTGAGATGTATTTGGGCTCCGATGCGTATGCGCTCGCCCCCTTCACAAACAAGGTCACCTATCTTGAAGAAGGCGACTGGGCGGTTTTAACACGGACGTCGATAAAGATCTTTGACGCTTCCGGGGCGGCCGTCGAGCGTAAAGAAACGATCTCTCTGGCGTCACAAAATCTCGTCGACAAGGGCGGGCATCGCCATTTCATGGCGAAAGAAATCTATGAACAGCCTGAAGTGATCGCTCACACCTTGTCGCGGTTCGTTGATCCGGCGGCAAAGCGGGTAAGCCTGCCCGGCGACGGATTCCGTTTCGCCGATCTTGATCGCCTGACAATTTCAGCATGCGGCACAGCTTATTACGCAGGGCTGACCGCGCGATATTGGTTCGAGCGCTGGGCGCATCTTCCCGTCGAGGTGGATATCGCCTCGGAACTGCGCTACCGGGATGTGCCGTGGACGGAAAATGGCGGCGCGCTTTTTATTTCGCAATCTGGCGAGACTGCGGACACACTCGCCGCATTGCGCGAAGCCAAGGCGAACGGGCAACAAATCGCCGCATTGGTGAACGTAACGGAAAGTTCGATTGCGCGAGACGCAGACATCGTCTTGCCGATTGCCGCCGGCCCGGAAATCGGCGTCGCCTCAACCAAAGCGTTTACCTGCCAATTGGCGGCGCTCGCCTGCATCGCAATTGCGGCAGGCCGGGCGCGCGGCACATTATCAGAAACAGAAGAGAGCCGGTTGGTGTCGGCGCTCCTGGAAATTCCGCGCAAGGTTTCCGAAGCGTTGAAAGCCGCGCCGAAAATCGAGGCGATCGCCCATGATATCGCTAATGCGGACGACGTTCTTTATGTTGGCCGAGGCCTCTCCTTTCCGATCGCCATGGAAGGCGCGCTGAAGCTTAAAGAAATTTCTTATATCCATGCGGAGGGGTACGCGGCGGGCGAGTTGAAACACGGGCCAATCGCCCTGATTGATGAGAAACTACCGATCATCGTGATTGCGCCCCACGACCGCCATTTTGAAAAAACTGTTTCAAACATGCACGAGGTGATCGCCCGGGATGCAGCTGCGCTGCTGATTTCCAATCGCGCCGGTATCGATGCAGCGGGCGACGCTGTATGGAAAACCATCACCGTTCCCGATACAGATGATGAATTAGCCCCAATTGTTTATTCGATTCCCATTCAGCTGCTTGCTTATTTCACCGCC
This sequence comes from Pseudomonadota bacterium, assembly GCA_039186325.1. GTDB lineage: Bacteria > Pseudomonadota > Alphaproteobacteria > Caulobacterales > Parvularculaceae > Hyphococcus. Next base: position 6,405 of record JBCDAD010000034.1, read on the forward strand.
GCCAGCAAGGGAACAGATGTGGATCAACCGCGGCATCTGGCGAAATCAGTGACGGTTGAGTGATGGTGTCCACTGTTTCGTCACGCTGTGTAAGGATCAATAACTAGAGCATTCTATGGGGGACGCATCGCCATCTTTTCAGCGCCTTCTATCCTGGTATACCGAGGATGTGTTGCCATTCTGGGCGACGCGCGCTTGGGATGACAGTCGCGGGGGCTTTTACGAAGCATTGGCGTTTGACGGAACGCCAAGCGTCAATCGACCGCGCCGGGTGCGCGTACAGGCGCGGCAAATCTATACATTCACCAAAGCGGCGCTCGCCGGATGGTTGCCGGACGGCGAAAATATTGCTGCAAAAGGGTTTGATGTCTTCCTGAAAACGGCGTGTCCGGATGACGGCGCGCGGGGTTGCGCACACTATCTCGACGACGACGGGGCCATTGTTGACGATCGCCGGGATCTTTATGATCAGGCATTCCTGCTCCTCGCCTGCTCAGCGCGTTGGACCGCCGCCCGTGATGATCGCGCGCGCGCTTTGGCTGGCCGAACACTGGAATTTCTGGAACGGGAACTTTCCTCGCCCCATGGCGGTTGGCGCGAAAGCGACCGCAATGAATTCCCGCGCCGCCAAAACCCGCATATGCACTTGTTTGAGGCGTTCATCGCCTGGGCGCAGGCATCGGACGACACGCGCTATGCGGACCTCGCCAAATCTGTGCGCGAGTTGTTTGAGAGGGTATTTTTCGATCCTGCGCAAAGCGTATTATTGGAATTTTTCGAAGAAGACTTCTCGCCAGCGGCCGGAGATGCGGGACGGCGAATTGAGCCCGGGCATATGATGGAATGGGTTTGGCTGCTCGGGCGCTATGATGACGTGTTTAACGCTGACAGCTCTGCATATATGCCGCCGCTTTATTCAAATGCGAAAAAGCTGGGCCAGGACACAGCCGGCTTTCTCGCCGATAGCGTTGTTCTGGGCGCAGATCCCAAAGGTGGTCGACGCCTTTGGCCGCAAACGGAATATCTAAAAGCTGCAATCATCCGGGCGCGGCGCGGCGGGATTGGCTTTGCAAAAGAGGCGGCTGATCTAATTGACCGTTTGTTCGAGACTTATTTCAAAAACGAAACCGCCGGACTTTGGTGCGATCAATTTAATCTCGCCGGTCAACCCATTGCGAAAGACGCGCCGGCAAGCATGTTGTATCACATTCACGAAGCGGTCGAAGAGGTCGCGACATTTGTTAAGCAGGGCGCAGCGACGTGAACATTCAACCCGTTATTATGTCGGGCGGCGCGGGCACGCGTCTTTGGCCTCTTTCACGTCAGGCGACGCCTAAGCAATTTCGCCGCCTTGTAACAAACCACACCATGTTTCAGGAAACTGTTCTGCGGGTCAGTCCTGATACGGATGAACGCCTGGCTTCGCCGCTTGTGATTACGGGCGCCGCGCATCGCGATTTGGTGGTGGAGCAACTAAAAGAACTCAGCGTTTCGCCGGAAGCAGTGATCCTGGAGCCGACCCCCCGCAACACCGCCGCTGTCGCGGCTGTCGCTGCCGCCTATGTGGACGAGAAGAGCAGCGACGATCTGATCCTGCTTATGCCTGCGGACCATCATATCGAACATGCAGAGAAATTTCGCCAGTCCGTCGCCGATGGCGCGTCAGCGGCGCGCGACGGCCATATCGTGACATTTGGCATCGATGCGAAAACGCCGCATACGGGTTATGGGTACATTCAGGCTGACCAAATGATCAGCAACAATGTCCACAGTGTCGCGACTTTCAAGGAGAAACCTGATCCAGAAACCGCACAACAATATGTTGATGACGGACGATACTTCTGGAATGCTGGCATATTCCTGTTTAGCGCGCGGGCGATGCTGGCCGAATTTAAGGCCCACAATGAGGACATCAGCCGTTACGCAAAAGACGCGTTGCGTGACGGCCATCGCGACGGCGCCGTCATCGCGCTTGATCCGGATATCTTTGCCAAATGTCCGGCGGACTCCATTGATTATGCGATCATGGAGAAAACGGCCAAAGCAGCCGTTGTTGGGCCCGTCGATGCGGGCTGGACCGATATCGGCAGCTGGAGTGAGCTGGCGCCCCGCGCAAATGACAACGCCATCATGGAAATCGACAGCGTACAAAATATCATACGCACAGATGGCCCGGTTATCGGGGCCATTGGGGTTGAAAATTTGATCATCGTCGCGACGGGTGACGCGGTGTTGGTCGCACGAAAAGACCGCGCTCAAGACGTAAAAGCGCTGGTCACAGAACTGAAAAAGCGCGGCAGAGAGGATTTACTGTAAACGGATGCTAACGTCATGAAACGCATCGTCGTCACCGGCGGGGCCGGCTATATCGGCAGCCATGTTTGCGTTGAATTGCTCAATGCGGGCTGCGCCGTCCTGATTATCGACAATTTCGCCAACGCCTCGCCGGAAGCCGTTAATCGAATTCGTGAGATTGCGCCGGGTGATTTGACCTTGCTGACCGCCGACCTTGCGGACCCCGCGATGAAAGAAACGGCGATCAACGCTGTCCAGGCGTTTAAGCCAGACGGCGCCGTTCACCTTGCTGGCTTGAAAGCGGTTGGTGAATCAGTCGCTGAACCAGCGCGCTACTACGATACGAATATTGCATCGGCGCTAACCCTGATCGCAGCGATGCAAGCAGCTGACGCAAAAACAATCGTCTTTTCGTCCTCAGCAACGGTCTATGGCGATCGCAATAAAAGCCCGGTCGCGGAAGACGGCGCAACGGATCCAGCCAATCCATATGGACGCACAAAACTCTTTATCGAGATGATCTTGAAAGATCTGACCGTCTCAGATCCAGCATGGCGTATCGCTAATCTTCGATATTTTAATCCAGTCGGCGCCCACCCCACCGGACGGATCGGCGAAGACCCGACCGGCGTTCCGAATAATCTCTTTCCCTTTATCGCTCAGGTCGCCGTGGGGCGGCGCGACACGCTGCGCATATTTGGCGATAATTACCCGACCGTCGACGGGACCGGCGTGCGGGACTACATCCATGTGGTCGATCTCGCTAAGGGCCATTTGTCCGCCGTCAATCATTTGAACGACGCTGATGGCGGCGCGTACGACATCAATTTAGGGGTTGGAGAGGGCGTTTCCGTGCGTCAGGCGCTTGAAGCGTTTGAGGCGGCGGCCGGGCGATCGATCCCACACGAAATCGCCCCGCGCCGCGATGGCGACGTCGCCGAAATATATGCGGATGCCGGCTATGCAGCGCGCTTGCTGGGTTGGCGCGCCGAGAAATCGCTTAACGAAATGTGCGAAGATCACTGGCGTTGGCAAAAAAACAACCCAAACGGGTATTCTGACTGATGCGCTAGCATCTTGCGTTGTCCTGGTGACGACCTTAAATTTCCCATATGTCGAGTATGTCGCCAATGTTAATCCTCCAGAAGTCAAACATGCGGGTCACGCGCCCGCGCTTGCTTATTGCTGAACTGCTGTTTGGCGACGGCGAGGACCGCCATGTGACCGCGGAATGGGTGGCTGAAGAACTGGAACGGGCCGGCGAATCAATTGCGCTCGCCAGTGTCTACAACACCTTGCATAGTTTCGTCGGCCAGGGATTGCTGCGGCCTGTTCAGAGCGCCGAGCGGGGCGTCACCATGTTCGACACCAACACGCGCCCTCACCATCACGTTTACAATGAAACGACCGGTGAATTATCAGATATCGCTGACGGTGATCTGAAGCTCGCCGGGGAACCGACGTTGCCCGACGGGGTCGAATTGGTCGGTACGGATATCGTTATCCGCGTCCGCTGAATACCTTAAATTTAATCTTCGGTTGCAGCGGTTTTTTCCGAAAACTGACCATATTTGCGAAAGCGCACCATATAGCTCGGCAAAATTGACTCAATGCTCTGGGGCGCAATCCCAAGATCGGTGATTTTGTGGGCGTCCGCCGCAACGACATTGTCACCTTTCAGAAGCTTGACCTGATCGCGCGTCAATGGCGGATCAATAAATGGAGCAACGCCAATAATCTCGCCGACGGCGCCGATCATGGACGCCACTGGAAACGGCACCGGCGCGAGAAAGCGCGATTGTCCGGTCTCACTAAGCATCAAAGTCATCAGCTCACGGAAAGAATAGACCTCGGGTCCGCCGAGTTCATAGGTGAGCCCGGCCGCATCAGGACGGGCCAGGCTCTCGCAAATGGCGTCAGCGACATCATCCACGTATACTGGCTGGTACTTTGTTTTGCCGCCGCCGATTAACGGCAGCGCCGGCGACACGAGCGCCATGGTCGCAAACCGATTAAAGAACGAGTCTTCCACACCAAAGACAATTGAAGGCCTGAGGATGGTTGCGTTCGGCATTGCTGCGCGCACCGCCTGTTCAGCTTCGCCTTTTGATCGCGCATAAAGGCTGTCGCTTTGGGCGTTCGCGCCGATCGCAGAAACATGGATCATCTGGGCGACACCTTCGGCCGCAGCGGCCTCGGCGATCGCCCTTGCGCCGGCGGCCTGCACCGTTGCAAATTTTTGAGCCCCCTCCTGATGCAAAATGCCGACAAGATTGATCACCGCGTCGGCGCCCTGGACGGCGGCCTGAACAGAAGGCCGATCGCGCACATTCGCCTGCACCAATTGGACCTGACCGACGCCGCCCATGGGTTTTAGGAACTGGGCGTGATGGGGCCGACGAACAGCCACGCGAATTCGCCATCCGCGTTTGGCCAGTTCGCGCACCGCATTGCGGCCGACAAAGCCCGACCCGCCAAATACAACCGCCAATTTTCCTGTCATCAAAAATCCGGTCCTGTTCCGCCAGTCACCTTTACCGCGCAGAGAACGCCTATCCGATCTCCTGCGTTTCAGCAAACGCCCGCGAATGCGATCAACCATATTCGAATCAACTCGTGAATATGGCATATTGACGTTTCCGGCCAGCAGTCGCGGCCAGTCGCTATCAGGCGTCTGACAGCCGCGCGTCGCGGTCGGAAAATGGTATCGGACCAGGGTTCAAAACCCTTCGATCAGGCTTTCGGGCGCCCGGGCGCATTGCGCGTCAGCAAGATGTTGGGCCCTGCAGGTTAAGACCTCCGCCCATTTTTTGCGGGCGCCCGGGAGCTCATTGAGATCAGGAAAGGACGGTAAATTTGTGACCGCTTCAGTGCTCGCTTTGGCCTTCATTATCCTACTCGCCGCCTTTCTCGTGCGTGCGTTTCCGCGCGCACAAACGATTTACGAGTTTCAACACGGCCTGCTCCATCGAAATGGCCGCTTTCGGAAAAATCTGACGCCCGGCCAATATCGGTTCGTTCTTCCCCGAGACGAATTGCTTATTTTCGACGGACGTTCTCAATTGGTGACAGCGCCTGCTCAGGAAATTCTGACCTCGGACAGTTTGTCCGTAAAGATCAGCATAAGCGCCAATTACAAAATTGTTGACGCCCGTAAATTTCATGAAAGCGCAACAGATGTTTTCGCGGAGATATACGCAGCGCTGCAAATCGGGCTTCGCCAGGCGACGGCGGCCATGACGCTGGACGAGAAATTGACGAACCGCGACGCGCTTACGGCCGCATTGGCCAAAACGGGTGATCGCCTGACGGATTTTGGCGTCGCGATTGACAATCTCACGATTAAGGACGTGATGCTCAATGGCGAGCTGAAAAGGGCTTTCAGCGAAAAGTTTCGCGTCGGCAAAGAAAATGAGGCGGCGCTTGAACGCGCCCGCGGCGAAGCCGCAGCGTTGCGCTCGCTCGCAAATAGCGCGCGCATGCTCTCGGACAATCCGAGCCTTTATCAGCTGCGCCTGATCCAGTTGATTGCCGACGGGAATGGAACGCAAACAATCATTCTCAATGGGAATGAGGGGCGGCTGGCCGCATCCGTCGCTAATGGCGGATGAGCGACGCGCCCGGGTCCCTCAAAACCTGATCGCACGGGCCGGCGGCCCATACAATCGGCCCCGGCGGCCGGCGCTGGCCACCAGGCGCGATCCAACGCGCAATCGGCTGTGTTCAGCAGATTTTTCGGCATTGGCAATCGGCTGATTGACAAGAACCCGCCGCCTCCCCTATTTCCTCGCGCTCGCAACCGGCCCAGGTGGCGGAATTGGTAGACGCGCCAGCTTCAGGTGCTGGTGTCCTTATGGACGTGGAGGTTCAAGTCCTCTCCTGGGCACCAGCAATTTCTTCCTAACTTCCTGAAATTAATTGAATTTTTCGGATCAATTCTCCGGAAACTTCTGACAGGTACACTGGGCGGTACACAAATTGTGTACCGCTCAAGGGGAGAAGAGCGATGGCAAAAGCCACCATAAAACATTTGCAAGTCGTGGATGGGTATCTGCGGTATCGCCGCCGTGTGCCGGTTGATGTCCAACCGGTGCTCGGCAAGAAACAGTGGATACACAGCCTCGGTTTGGCCGTCGGCCAGGAGCACCATGCTGCAAAGATCGTGGCGGATTATGATCTCGCTTATTCGGGATTGATCGCTCAGGCGCGTGTGAAACGCGTCACCGGAGCGGCGGTCCAATTCGCACCTGTTCAACAGCAAATGATCGCTCCGGCAGTCCCGCCAGAACCAGAGCAACCTGTCGTCAAAATCTCCGAAGCCTACGCCTATGATCTGAAGACCCATGGCGGCGACCGCTTCGAAAAGGTATTCAAAATCGCGGTCGATACGGTCATCGATCATTTGGGCGATGTGAACATTCTCACCATGACACCGAAGGACGTTCAAATCTGGATTGGCAAATGCGCGGCGGCGGGCAACAAACCGAGCACAACGAGGCGGCGCATCAATTCACTACGCGCCATTATCAATCGCTATTTTCGCGATCACGAAATTGAAAAGCGCAACCCCTTCAGCAATCCAGGTATAAAGGACGGCGGCGGTTCAGCCGGTGACCGTCTCCCCTTTAACAAAGATCATCTGAAGCTGATTGATCGGTACTTCGATAAAGCGCCGCGTCTTACCGATGAAATACGTCATATTATGGCGCTGATGAAACTGACAGGCGCAAGACCGTTGGAGATTGGCGGCCTCGACGCTGAGGACCTCATCCTTGACCATGACATCCCGCATTTATGGATTAGGAATAATCCTCATCGGCGGATTAAAACGAAAGGCAGTCAAAGGCGTATTCCCCTGATTAGTGACGCGCTTTCGGCGGCTCAAGCGGAGTTCGAAGCAAAGCCAGAAGGTCCATTGTTCTCAAAGTCCTGCCACGATAGTTCCTGCCTTTCGCACCGCATGAACAAGATGATCCGAAAAGCTGGCGTCCCGAAATCCCGCCGTCTGGTCGCTTACAGCTTCCGCCACACGCTTGAAGAAGCAATGCGCGCAGCTGGCGTAAAAGAGCATACGCAAAAACGTATTCTCGGGCATACGGACACAAGCATGACTGGCCGCTATGGCGCTCCTGCCGGAACGTTGGAGGAATTACAGCAGGCTATTCGCGTTGCTGAGCCACTATTGGGAAAGGTTGACCTTTCAATCTATTTACCCGACGAACGAATCAGTAAGAGCATTTGATACAAGAATAAGCGCTAATTTGGGGGGAGCTCAAATAATCGCTGATTAAAAAGCTAGAGAAATATTCATGCGCCAAAATACACTTTACTTTGCAAATTTCGTGCTGCGCTTTGGCGAAGAAAAAGCTTTGCTAGACTATGCAGAGCAGATTTTAATTCCCGCCTTCACAGATGACACTCTTATCAAAAGCTACACATCAGCCAGTTTTTATTTCTATGAAGCTCGATTGGAGCGGCTTAACGACGACAAGGACAACCCAGTAATGGCTCTTACTGGCCGCTTTATCAAAGACACAGAGCTAAGAAGAGAACAGATATTCGATCCCAAAAAAGGCCTTATTAAGGACGAAAAGTCTATTCGGTCATGTCCAAATGCCTATTTCATCCTGGTACTCAACGATCATAGATTGCTTTATCTCCCGGAAACTAGAAATGCCCCCGGGTTTGGAGCATTTAAAAACACCGCACTTTCGTTCATCCGCGAGAAACACAACCAATTTATAGAACAACTCCAATCTGAAGCGAAACAAAGCAACGAAAAGCTCACCAAGAAGGCCTTACGCACTGAACACCCTAGTCCGAGCCTTGAGGTCTTACCAATTGTAGCAAAAGATGCGATTGAAGATTTTGTTGATCGGTATGCGGTACTTAAGCAGATAGATTTTCGACTAATTAGCCCGAATGAAGAAATTGACACAAAGAGCTTGCTTGCGGATGTAAGGCAGCATCTCGGACAAGAATTGAATGCGTCTAGCACAAAAGTCACGACTCGAAATTCAAAGGGTCTAGATTTGACATCAGCGCGCGAAAAGCTCGTTGAAGCGTCTGACTCCGACAATCGAGAAATAATTCTATCTGGTACGGATAAATCTGGAAATTTGCTCAAAGGTGATAATGACTCGTTTAAAGTCGAAACACCGATTGAAACGGTCCCCAGCGAACGAAAAAGGCTGAATCGAGTTTTGTTTGATGCGTTTCGCGACAATGTAAAAGCTAAATCGATTAAAGCAGCTGAAGTTGCCGATAAAGCAAAATCAGCCATCAAAAAACTATCGGCGTTGCTATGAATGACGTGGAGTGGCAAAATCGTTTACTAGAGCAGAAGAGTCTTTTTCACGTTTTTTGGGTCGCCAATCGAACTATACCTAAGTCCCGTGGGAATAGAATTGCTGTTTACGCATGCTCCGCGATTGTTCTGATTTCTACTTTGTTTGGTTGGTATCATGGCGTGTATGATGTGAATCAGAGTTATGGATTGATTCACACAATCGCTGATATCGGACTAATGCTTTCAGTTAGTATACTTGGTTTTTTGGTCGCAGGGTTTTCCATATTTGCGGGTATCACGAAGCCGGAAGTTTTCATATTGCTTGCTAAAATCGATTATAAAAAACCCGAAATATCTAATTTTCAATATGTCTTCTTTATATTTTTGAATGTTTTCACAGTATACGTACTGCTATTAGTCGCGTGCATGATAATTTCCATAGGCTTCGATAAAAACTCTCCCACCACCCATCTTAGTCAATTGGCATATTCCATTAACCCGAATGTATGCATGACAGTAAATGTAGCGGCTCTCTTTTTTATGGTTGGCCTTTTAGCTGAATCAATAGTGCGTGTGAAATCATTTATTTGGAATCTATACCAAGCGGTGATAATGGTGATCACTACAGAAGATCTCATGAATAAGCTAGGCGATCAATCTAAAGATAAGACGTAAATGAATTTATTTTCATAAGTCACCTACCGATTTGTTGCATTTTCAATTCCCTTGGAAGACCCGCCGGAGGCGTGGTCAGCGTTTTAGCGACATTCCCTCGGCGCCGACACCTTCAGAACACCATCGCGCACAGCGAAAGGCACCCCATCGGGGCCGGAACGGAAGTGGAGGACGGCGAAGCCGTTGCCGGAGTGAGCACGTTGGTATCGTTTCGCTCGGCTAGAGAGATAAATCTACGTATTTAATCATTATACTGTGTTATTATGTGTTAAATATAGTGTTACGCACTTATGGAAAGCCTTGCGCTTTTTTGTTTTCAACGAGTCGCGTGCGCCATTGGACATAACGGGTCACTAAAACCCCGAAAATCGGTCTTTAATACCCCGAATTTTCGTCATCGAAACCCCGAAGTTACGAAGCCGATTCTCTGTGGATAACACCATTCTTTAGTCGGAATACTATTTGACCGCAGTCTCTGATACCCCGAAACTGCATACTATGGTCACTAAAACCCCGAACCATAATGATCAACTTTTACCCGCACGCTATCCACAACATGATTTGTTTATCTGTGATGTCTCAGATGCGATTCTGAAAGATATTATACCGCAGATGGAACACCCCTTCTATTCGCTTTCGAAAAAGCCGGAAACGAACGTCAGGCGTTATGAGCATAATGGCAATTGGCTTGAAGTTGTTCCAAGCGTCAAAGGGCTGGCGACGATCTACGACAAAGATATTCTGATTTACGCAATTTCCCAGGTCTTTGCGAAGCTCAACAAAGGCCAGCCAGTCAGCCGCCGCATTCGTATCAATGCTCATGAGCTGCTTATATTCACCAATCGCGGCACGGCAGGAAAAGACTATAAAGCCCTTTGCGAAGCGCTTGACCGTTTAGATGGCACACGCATTCGCACCAATGTCCGCCGTGATGGCGAAGAACAATGGCAAGCGTTTGGCCTTATCGACGCTGCGACGGTCGCGAGAAAATTCGGGTTAGATGGCCGTCTTCTGTACTGCGAGCTTACGCTTTCTGATTGGGTCTTTGATGCAATCCGTAACGAGCAAGCCCTTACGCTGCATAGAGATTATTTTAGACTTAGAAAGCCACTAGAGCGGCGGATTTATGAACTGGCGCGCAAGCATTGCGGCCATCAAAAGAAATGGCGCGTCTCGACCGCCGTTCTTTATAAGAAATCGGGGTCAAGAAGCCCTTTGAAGCAACTCCGCTATCTCCTCAAAGAAATAGCCGCAAACGATCACCTCCCTGACTATAGGGTCATACTCAGCGAAGGTGATTTCATTGAGTTTATAAATCGGGAGACGATTCCTGCTTTATCGGAATCCTCTCATATTGCCGTGGCGCTCTCCCCTGCCGTTTTTGAAAAAGCGCGGAAAGAAGCGCCCGGATGGGATATCTATCACCTGGAGAATGAGTGGCGCGACTGGATGACGGAAGCCCCTCGAAACCCAGACGCCGCCTTTATAGGGTTTTGCCGGAAGTGGTTTGAGAAGCGTGGAAGGCCAGCCTAGCTATGATGACCCTCCAGCATCTTTCAGGCGTTTTGCCGCCAAATAGTGCCAAAAACCGACTTTTTCCTTGCAATTTTTCCTTAAAAATGCAAATTTACAAGGATGCTGAGGCGTAGGTTCGAACATCAGATCAAGAAGCTCCTGGCCACCAATGCTGCTGTGGTGCTTATAGGACCGCGCCAGATTGGCAAGACTACCATCGCCACACAGATCGGCGAGGAACTTGGCGCGATATACCGCGACCTGGAAACACCACGCGATTTGAGCCAAGTGCAGGATATCAATCTGTTTGCCGAAACCTACCCAGACAAGCTGATCATCCTTGATGAAGTGCAACGCACCCCGGAAATCTTTGCGCCGCTGCGGGGGATTATCGATGAAAGGCGGCGCAAAGATTTCAAATATCAGCAATTTCTGTTTCTAGGCTCAGCCTCATTGGATTTGCTCGGGCAAACCAGCGAAAGTCTCGCCGGGCGTGTCGCCTATGCGGAGCTCGCTGGAGTAAACGTCTCTGAATTAGAAGACGCGAAAATTTCCGAATCTGATCTTTGGCTTAGAGGCGGCTTTCCTGACAATCTATTAGCGCCTGATAACGAGACAAGCCTTCAACGCCGAAAGGACCTTATACGAAGTTATTTGGAACGTGACGTACCGCAATTCGGCTTCCGGGTCCCTGCTGAAACCATGCGGCGCTTATGGACGATGCTTGCCCATCATCAAAGCGGCATGCTGAATGCTTCAGCCCTTGGAAAAGGATTGGGCATCAGCAACAAGAAGGTCGCGGAATATGTCGATATTCTTGTGGACCTACTTTTAGTCCGACGCTTACAGCCCTGGCATGCCAATGTCGGCAAGCGCCTCGTGAAAACACCGAAAGTCTATATTCGCGATAGCGGCCTTCTCCATGCTCTGCTCGATATCGAAACAACTGATGATCTGCTTGGTCACCCAGTCGTCGGCCATAGCTGGGAAGGCTTCGTGATTGAAAATATTATTTCACAGGACTTTCGATCACGTTACGAACCCTACTTCTACCGCACGTCTGCGGGCGCAGAAATTGACCTAGTCCTTGTCAAAGGCGGCGTTCCTCAAATTGCCATTGAGGTAAAGCGAAGCTCAGCGCCTAAACTAACCAAAGGCTTCAAACTGGCCTGCGATGATCTCGGTATTAAGCAGCGCTACGTTGTTTATGCCGGTGATGAGAAATATCAGATCAGCAAAGATATCTGCGCTATACCGCTTAAAGAGCTATTCAATGAGCTCTACTCAGATGATACTTGATTCGAGTTCGTCATATTCTCGGTATGGCCCGCTCGAGACATCGATTTTTGCAGGTTGAATGTCTGAATACCGGGATAAAATCACCGCATTGATCAAGGAAAGTTAAGCATAACTATTGCTTAAACCCTGACTGGAATTCTAAAGCGTTTCCATCACAAGTAGAATCAAAAATGATCCAGCCTTGCGGACGCTAACTCCTCAACAAAACCGCCTACGAAAAAGCAGTCTTGGTTTGCTATCCGTGAGCTACGCACAACTTTTGGCAAACAGCTCTAATCATTTTTTTTGTATTCGGACCAAACAATGCCGAGCTCAACCGCATTCGACTGTCCACGGATGATGTGTTTTAGTTCATTCCAAGAATAGCAGTCTTCCCGCGACTCGCCTTTTGCAAATCGCTTCGCAGCCGCTTCAAAATAATTCGCAAAGAGATATACAGCATCTTCTTTCAATATAAATTCAACCGTGTTTGCGACGCTCGCCACCGAATCCTGCTCCGTATTCACGGGGCGCGAAAAACACTTCACGGCAAAGGTCTTACGAATATCACGTAATTGATCAGATCCATGAGAAAAAGGACTGACATCAACACAGCGAACAAAAGTTGGCTTATCTCTCCCGAATTCACCGCGAAATCTCGACAAGCTTGCCCCGACCAGCACGATGAGCTCATCACAGGTTGGATTGGCGTGGCGGTATAGACGGCTCAAAACGATATGCGCACCCATTTCTGAACTTCCCCAAGAAGCCGCAACGGCTGAACTTTTGTCCATATCGGCTCTATTCAAGGATGACCAGAGAAGCGAGACGCGTTCTAAGCCTTGACTGCTAGAATATTTTGGGAGCGCGCTATGAAACTGATCAGTGAAAAATCCTAGCCTCTTCAGTGTACGGAAGTCCAGATCAGAGATTGAATCTTCGATGATCCTTTGTTGCGACAAGCTCCATTCGCATTCGTTGACCAACGAGCGCACGCGTTCGTGACTCACCTTCGCCGCGGTGAGGAATGCCCTTACTCTGTATGAAACTGTCTTCATCGGGTTTATTAAATTAGCACGCAATTGGTAGGTTTGACGCAAAACGTATTTTGAAAACAAAATTCTAAGTGTGGGCGAGATAAAACCGACTATTAGCGCAAGCCATCTTGCAATGTAACTATGACTACCAACACACCGTATTTGTTGTTGATTTGCCGACGGACCTTTTGGTCCCGTCGGTCCCCGCCCGCCAGGATTGAGCAGCCATGATGCAAGAAACGCAAGGCGCGCCGCTGCTGAGTTGCCCGGGCGAGCGACGCATGGCTCCGGGCTTCCGTACACTAAAGGGTCGCGCTGATTGATGGATGGTGCGCCACCATCTGGGCATCCACCATCTGGGCTTCCGCCGTTACGGGGTGTAATTCGCGATATCGTCAGTTGTCTTCCGCACGCCGCAAACCTGGCGCTCACTTCAACAAGCGCGCCGACCGCAACCGCAAATATCGCGAATGATCGATTTTGCGCGTACCAATGAAAACCTGACTCTATTCGTGGGGTCTTTGGATCTTCAGCGGTTTCATAAACCGTAATCAATTCAATCGTAGACAGAACATCCACGATCGCGTTCGCTTCAGCAGCCGTCGCTCCCGTTAATTTATCGAGTTCCAACGCAGCTTCAATTTCGAATGAGACTTGGCGATCGCGATTGAATTTGATTAGCGTCATCGTTCGACTGCTCCTGAACGATCGCGCCCGGTAGATGGCCGGACTGCGACCCTTGAAAACCGTTGCGTCGACTCATATATGAGACAGATGCCTTGTGCAATAAAAATGCCGCACATTTTTTTGTTGTTTTAGCGATTTTTGTTGCATCGTGCACCCTACAAGGTCTATGCAACAAAACTACGGGATTCGCGAGACGCTCGGCCTGGTAACCGGGCGTCGCCGCGGCGCGAATCCTGCATGAAACTGTCGATCGCTTTTAATTGGTCGTTCGCGGCGACTAAAATCACACGGGAGATCCAAATGGCGCTCCAAGAGTTGAAACAACAGGTGCATGACACACGCATTGCGCTGTTGACCCTCTATTACGATTATCTTTCTTCGCCCGAGTTGCGGCGCGAAATTCAATCAAATACCGAGGAATTTCATAGACTTCTGATCGAAGCGAAGGATTCTGGCTGGATCCATTACACGCGCTTGGCGAGTGCTATGGACCTCGCCGAACCAACTACAGCAAGCCGCTGGTTTAAGGACATCAAAGAAGCCAAAACGCCGGATCAATTCCGTCGTCGCGCCGCTGTGGACGCCCTAAGCCGTGTAGTTGAGAACGATATCGGCCGCCTGAAACGAGGCTTGCCTGCAATTGGGGGAAAATCCATGAAAGATTATCCGCGCCTCGAAATCGTTAAAATCGGTGAAGACGAGGCGTCCTTCGCATAACACACAGCTACATTATACAGACTTTATGGCGGCTTGATGTAGTTCAAGCCGCTTTTTTTATGTGCTTGACTCTCGTTTTATGGGTCAATAAATTGCACAAGATCTTATTTTGATCTACCGAGTGGCTATAATCCTGGATAGTAACCATGTCACAAAAACGCAGAGGGTTTTTAGAGCCGTTTAGACGGAAACTTTACCTGGCAACGTTCTTAGCGACGCTGGCAGGCGGTTTTTTCGTGCGAGACTCTTTAGTCGCCGGCACGAAAGAGCTCGGGGAAATGATTAAAGACGGCGTCGTCTGGGAGACGACAACTGAAACGACCAACATCGCGCCAGTTGAAGAAAGCCTTCCTCAACCCACGCCGCACATCACTCGGGAATTTGTCCGCCGCACCGGATATTTTGGCCTGGCACCACGCGATAAAGACAAGCCAGCGCAGCTTTTTGAAAGTCTGGAGGTTGGTCAGCTTATGTGCTGGGAAACGCTTGTTCAGGTAATTTATGACGCTCCGCTCACAAATATTTCTGCCAATGGAGTTTTAGCAGACGCGAATATGGTCCATAAAATTGGTGTTGTGTGTGTTGAACGTTCAGAATCTGTGGCCATTCCCACCGGGATACATGTTTCACAAGACCTCTTGATCGCGAACATCGACAACCTTCCGGTTCAGTATTTCCCGGATGGGCCTGTGCCACGGCTTAAGCCCGGCCGCTAATGAGTCGCGAACTCGGCTTCCTGCAATACCAGAAAACCCGTTGACCTGGGTTGGAAAAAGTGTTCCGGCGTGAGAGAGAGAATCTGGCTTAATTCGTAACTCGAAGGAGAAGAGAATGAGCCGGAAACGATTTAAGCCTGAACAGATAATTGGAATGCTTCGCGAAGCAGAGGTTCGTCTCAGCCAGGGCGCGAAGGTCGGCGAGGTCTGTCGCTATCTCGGCGTGTCCGAGCAGAGTTTCTA
>JBCDAD010000035.1:0-21530 GCA_039186325.1 Pseudomonadota bacterium
TCCCGCTGACGGTTCCCATCCGTTAACCCGTGGAAATGACGCGTTATGGGATTTTTTTTGATATTTTTTACAAACTCGACGCGTACCCGGTTGTCACCCCCGTGAAAACGGGGGTCCATAGCGCTAAGTGTTCCTTATACTCCGTAGACTGATACAGAGGTATAAGTATGCTCACTGGACGCCACGGTCGAGCCGTGGCGAGTCGCAGAAAAGGAACGTGCTTGGAATTCTTAGTACGGAATTTATCGTCTGTAATACTGGTGAAATTTTCAAACACTTCCCCCGCCCGGCTCCCCACGGCGAAGACCGTGGGGTCCAGAACTGTGGATACCAAATCTCTGGATGCCGGCTTTCGCCGGCAAAACCGGAGGGAGGATTTGCAAGTCACCTGGATTCGTCACCCCCGTGAAAACGGGGGTCCATAGCGCTGAGCCTACCAAGCTGTATAAGCGCTGCGATTTCACCTCAGACGCGTAAACACAACCGGCAATTCCCCTGCCCCATAAAACTTATCCCCCGCCGGGAAAGGCGCCGTATACTGCCTTTCATGATTGATGACGACGATATCATCAGCAATGAAGATTTCGATACTGCGCTCACTGCGCGGTATCGACGGCTCTCGCTCCTGACGCTCGGCCTTGCGACCGAAGCCGGCCAAGCGGCCGCCAATTGCGCACACGCGGATCAGTCGGCGCCGTCCGGTCGGTTTGAACGCCATACCGCAACGATGGCCCGCGCTGTCTGGGCCCATCGCACCATAGAACAATTGCGCAAGCGCCATGAAATCGGCGCCAAAACGCGCCGCCAATTCGCGGCGGCCGCCCGGCCCACCGGATCCGCGCCAAGAAACGCGGCGCCCACACCATCCGGTATCTCCGGCGCACCGGGCGCTTCTTTTTCCGACCTGGAGGCGGGGTTTGAAACACCGCGATCTTTCCCTGGAGCGACCGATAATTTTTCCAAAACGACCGGGCTAAAAGGGCCAATCGGCTGTCACACGAAACGTGACACATCTGGTCCCGCAGACGGGCCAACCCCCGCGGCGTCGAAAAGCCCGCCAGCCGCCGATTGCGGCGCGGCCGATAGCGGCGCGGCGCCCACACCCATGACCAACGCGCCTGCAAGGATAGCGCCGTCACAGGCAGATCACCGCACGCACGCGCCGCAAGAGCGCGCGCCGCCATAAAGACATACGCATCTGGACGGCGCATGGGCCTTTGCGTGGGCGCGGCGAAGCAGATAGACAAAACCCGCCATGCCTGACCCGACATCATTTTCGTTTACACTGCACGCCAACGACGGACCGGCGCGAACGGGCGAAATAGCAACGCCGCGTGGAACCATCCGTACACCCGCTTTCATGCCTGTCGGCACAGCGGCGACGGTTAAAGCCATCTTGCCCGATCATGTCCGGGCGACGGGCGCTGACATTGTATTAGGCAACACCTATCACCTGATGCTTCGGCCAACGGCGGAGCGCGTGCGCGCCCTGGGGGGCCTGCATCAATTTATGAATTGGCCGCACCCGATCCTGACCGATAGCGGCGGCTTTCAGGTCATGTCATTGTCGAAGCTCCGCAAGCTGACCGAAGACGGCGTCTCTTTCCAATCGCATATTGACGGGTCGCGCCATATGCTGACGCCGGAGCGTTCGATCGAAATTCAGTGCCTGTTGGGCGCTGATATCCAGATGCAACTGGATGAATGCCCGGCGATCCCGATCGCCCATGAGGCTGCGCAAGCGTCGGCGGAACTCTCATTGCGCTGGGCGGCGCGGTCCAAGGCGGCGTTTGAGGAACGAGCCGCGCGCGGGCAGGCCTTGTTCGGGATCGTCCAGGGCGCCAATTTTGAGGACCTCCGGCGCCGAAGTCTTGACGGTCTTTTGGAGATCGGCTTTCCGGGATATGCGGTCGGCGGCCTCGCGGTCGGCGAAGGTCAGGCGGAGATGTTCCGTGTACTGGAGTTTACGACGCCGCATATGCCGGCGGAAAAACCGCGCTATCTGATGGGCGTCGGCAAACCCGCCGATCTTGTCGGCGCGGTCGCCCGCGGGATCGACATGTTTGATTGCGTGGCGCCGACCCGGTCTGGCCGTCATGGCCAGGCCTGGACGACAGCGGGACCGATCAATATCAAAAATGCGCGATACGCCGATGACGAGCGCCCCCTCGATCCGGACAGCGACTGCCCCGCGAGCCGGGACTATTCGAAGGCTTACCTCAATCATCTCTTCCGGGCCGGCGAATATCTGGGGCCGATGCTGCTGACCTGGCATAATCTCCACTATTATCAGAGCCTTATGGCGGCGATGCGCGACGCCATCGGCAACGGCGCCTTCGCCGCATTTGCAGCCGCGTTTCACGATGCGCAACGCGCCCCCGACGCCCGGTGAACCGCCTCCCCCCGGGAGGTTTCAACAGGGCGCGCGGCGCGATGCGCCCCGCGCAATTTCATATTGACCGTCGCCGCGGCGGCGCCTATGGTCCGGCCTTCGTTCAGGGAAACCGCCGCGCCGCTCGAACCGGTGCGGCGTCTTTCTTCCGGGACGAGGTCTGCGCGACAAGCCGGGCGCCGCCCCGGTTTTATTGCGAAACCCGGTGTGGGCCCATAGCTCAGTTGGTAGAGCAACTGACTTTTAATCAGTAGGTCGAAGGTTCGAATCCTTCTGGGCTCACCAAAAATCTCAAAATCATTGGCGCCACCGGAGAGATGGAGAGACGGCATCGGTCCCAGGCATCGGCGCATTCTGTGGTTTCAGTGGTCGCCGATGAAATGCGCCACCGTCCGATTGAATTGGCCCAGCGCGCCTTCAAAACGCCCGAAAAGCATATGCTCATTGGCCCCCGAATCATGACCCGCCTGAATGCTCTCACCGATTTCGAAGTCTTCATCCAACGTCATCATCGTGATTTCGTGGTTTCGTTTCCAATGGGCCGCATCTTTGTTTTCCGCATACGGCCCAGTCGTCGGCGCCAGTGTTACAAGGCGCATTTTTGTTTCACCGGCCGATATCGGTTCAGATCTTATCCAAACGATGTGATCCTGCATAACGAGAAGTTGCGATGATGGAAACAACGTATAGAGAACATTGGCGTGATCGCGTAATCGCCAAGTGTCCCGACCCTTTTCGGAAAGAGACGTCATGCTGGTCCGCGGCAATACGGCCCGCATATGCGGGCCAAAGCTACGATAGCTTGAGAGGTTATCTTCGAAATGCGGTCCAATCGTTGCGCGGTGTACGACCCGAAAATGATACGCCTCAATGCCGCCTTCGACCAGAATTTTCCAATTTGCCTGCCGTCGAACGGTGTCCTCGGCGGCGATGTCCATTTCCGCCATACCGAGGCCGGCAAGATCCGGCGCCATGCCGTCGAACCATTGGTCAATATCCGATATGGGCGAATCCGT
Organism: Pseudomonadota bacterium; assembly: GCA_039186325.1. Taxonomy (GTDB): domain Bacteria; phylum Pseudomonadota; class Alphaproteobacteria; order Caulobacterales; family Parvularculaceae; genus Hyphococcus. The sequence goes on from JBCDAD010000035.1 coordinate 3,409, forward strand.
CGTCCAGACCCAAACAAACCCAAATCGCTCCGCGCAGTGGAGTCGCTGCAAAGACAGGTCCGCCTTATCAACGCCCGGAAATCCTTCTTCGAAATGAGGCGCCCCAATCAGTTCACCCGTGTTGGCGTATGTCCAAGCGTGGTATGGGCACGAAAAACGGTGTTTGCAGCCGGCGTCTTCATCCACAAGGCGCGTACCGCGGTGACGGCATACATTCAGAAAGGCATAGACGCCGCCCAACTTATCGCGGGTTATTAATGTCGATAATCCGCCAATATCTTTGCGTACGAATGATCCAGCCTTTGGCAATTCGGCAATATGGGCCGCAGCGTTCGGCATCTGGCGAAACAGCTTTTTCTGTTCGAGGTCAAACCGCTCCGGACTTACATACGCGCGCATCGGATTGCGCGCGACCGCCGCATCGAGAAATGCGGCATTTGATACTTTCAACTGCAGCAATTCATCGATCAGCTCGAGTTCCATTGCTCTGTCCATCATCAACATCCTTTGTCAGCACGACCGTCAATCGTAAGGCATACCTACCATTTGGTAGGGAGTTTGACTTACCAATCGGTAAGTGTCAATACCGAAGCAATAGCCAGCATTTTTCATGACGCCCACAACCCGCCAACAATTACTCGCCACCGCCCGCACACTATTTGCGGATCGCGGATTTTACGGCGTTAGCATCGCCAATATCGCCGATGAACACGGGTTATCGAAGCAGGCGTTGCTCCACTATTTCCCAACCAAGGAAAAGCTCTATGGCGAAATATTGAAAGAGATCGCAAGCGAGTTAGAGCAGATGAAATCGGACGCCATGTCGTCAGGCGCTGATCCCGCAGAACAGCTGAAACGCCTGCTGTCGGGTATGATCCCCGCACATCCTGCAGACACCGAGCGCGCGCGCATCTTGATGCGGGAATTGCTTGACAACAAGCATCGCGCGGAGACCGTCGGCGCCTGGTACCTGAAGCCGTTTCTGGAAGACATCACGAATTTGGCGAAGACGATACCTGCATGGTCTAACCTCAGTGACACGCAAACGCTTGCAGTGATTTATCAATTACTCGGCGCAGCAAACTATTTTAGTGTTTCCGAACCAACCCTGCGCGGCATATTCGGGAAGCGCAATTATGTTGCGCTCACCCGCGTTTTTGCAACACAGTTTGATGCATTGATTGACGCCGTGACTTCAGGCTCCCCGCTACAAAAAGAAAAGACAATTTATCCGTGAATAAATACGACCATCTGCAACGCCACAAAATGACAATTTATCGCCAGGCCGAATTGACCGGGGCCCAACAATCATTTGGCGATCCTGATCGCCGACCGCATTTCATTCAACACAGTCACGTTTTTTATCTGTAGACCGAGCATAATGATATGAATGTCAATAAAACACCATTCCACCGAATTTGTTTCTCGTTGCTGGCGGCGACCGTTCTTTCCTGTGAGAGATCATCTGAGGAACACGATCAAACCCCCGGCAGCCAGGGAAATTCGCCGGCGACCTCAATACCCACGAAAGCGAACAGACACGTCGCCGCCGAACTGGATTTGACTGATGAACGAGATTTTGAGGATGCGCGGCGAGGCCTCATTGCCCGGGATGAAAACTTGGTAGTTTCGATGGCTGACGGTGAAACCATATGGAGTATGCCGGAATACGGGTTCATTAAAGGCGAGGCGCCGCCAAGCGTTAATCCAAGCCTCTGGCGACAGGCGAAACTGAACAATATTCACGGGTTGTTTGAAGTCACCGACGGCATCTACCAACTCCGCGGTTATGATCTTGCGAACATGACCATCATTGAGGGTGAAAATGGCTGGATCGTCGTTGACCCGCTAACGACAAAAGAGACTGCCGCGGCGGCGATTTCATTTGCGAGACAGAATCTCGGCGACCGGCCTGTTTCCGCCGTCATTATCACGCACTCGCATATTGATCATTTCGGCGGCGTTCTCTCCGTATTGGATACGAATGGCGGCACACAACTCATCGCGCCGGCGGGGTTTATGGAGGAAGCGACAAGCGAAAATGTAATTGCGGGAAGCACAATGAGCCGCCGTGCAATGTTCATGTATGGAAGCCAGCTAGAAAGATCCCCGCGCGGGCATATTGGATCCGGCCTCGGTAAAAATCCCGCCATGGGAAGTCCTGGCATCGCTCGACCAACGCAGATTATTCAAAAAACCGGTGAACGCATGCGGATAGACGGCGTTGAGTTCGTTTTTCAAAACGCCGCCGGTTCAGAAGCGCCAGCTGAGCTCACCTTTTATTTACCGGAAAAGAAAGCATTTTGCGGCGCCGAAGTCGTTTCACGCAACATGCATAATCTTTACACGCTGCGCGGCGCAAAAGTTAGAGATGCGGTAAAGTGGAGTTCCTATATCGACGAAGCCATAAGCATGTTTCCCGACACCGAAGTCTATTTCGGAAGCCATCATTGGCCGATGTGGGGCAATGCGGATATTATCGCATTTTTGAAAAAACAACGCGATACATATCGGTACATTCACGACCAGACGCTTCGCCTCGCCTCGCAAGGCCTGACGCCAAAGGAAATTGCTGAAGACCTCAAACTGCCGGCGTCGCTTCGCGCGAGTTTCCCGAACCGGGGATATTACGGCACAGTCAAACACAACGCGAAGGCTGTCTATCAGAGATATTTTGGCTGGTATGACGGAAATCCCGCTAATTTGGATCCATTACCCCCAAGCAAAGCAGCGCGACATTATGTGGAGGCCATGGGCGGCCCCGGCGCCGTCCTGTCACAAGCGGAAACGAGCTTTAATAACGGTGAATATCGTTGGACTGCGGAACTTCTCAATCATCTCGTATTTGTCGACCCGAAAAACAGAGAAGCCAAAGAACTCCTCGCAAAAACATACGACCAACTTGGCTATCAGGCGGAATCCGGGCCATGGCGCGACGTTTATCTGACTGGCGCTTTGGAGTTACGACAGGGACCGCCACGCGCAGGTATTGCATTGGCCAATGCGACAGACTTGTTACGGGAAACGCCGATTGATGAATTTATGCAGGTCATTACGGTGATGCTGAATGGCCCGAACGCGGATGGAAAATCACTCACGATAGACTTCGTATTCACAGATTTAGGCGAAAGACACCGGCTAGAACTCGAAAACGCTGTCCTACATCACCGCGTTGGCGAATTCTCTGAAGGCGCGGATGCGACTTTGAACGTAACCCATGACTTATTCCTACAACTGATTACCCGCCAGATAGCGGCTAGGGATTTATTGTTGAATGACGAGATATCGGTCGAGGGTTCGCGTATCGATCTCTTGCGCTTTTTCACATTGCTTGATCCGGCCGACGATGTTTTCAATATTGTGACGCCATGACTGAGATCCAAAAATGAAAACACCGGAAAATACTCGCCGATGTCTGATACGGAGTGCGCGATGCTGAATTTCCTTCGCAGACGCAGACTATTGGTGTTCATCGCAGCAACATCCATTTTCGCGGCTCTTTTTGTAAAGGCAATCCCAAAATTTTTGGTCGATACGGTTGTTCAATCAAATGAGGGTGTCGGATACTCTGCGATCGTGGCTGCGTTGAGTGAAGCGGGCGCCTATGTCGACGAACAGACCGAACCCGGTTCAATCGATCGTGCTCAAGGTTACCGGTATGCGCTTCGCCGCGTTGCGCAATATGCTGACTTATTCTTTACGGACCATAATAGTGCGACCCCTACGCCGTCGCGGTGTCCAACATTGTTGTGCAAGTATGGTTTTGATAACCCGGACACGGTTTATCTGGCGTTTAATCCGTTAGACGGGCGAAACAGCTATCGATTAAAAGGGCGGCTCGGCGCCGTCAGCTACACGACCTATCAGATTTTCCAGATCGGCCCGAATGGATTTAATGGCGGCGCAAGCAAAGAGAGCGATCAATTGATCCTTGAGCCTGATGGCCGCTTCGAAATTTTATTGGCCGCCGAAAACCCCGATAATCATCCAAACTTCATGCGCTTGGCGCCGGAGGGCGCGGGTCAGCTGGTCATTCGTCAACTCTTCAAAGACTGGAACATGGAGACAGAAACCGCTTATGAAATTGAGGCGCTTCTGCCAGATGGCGTAACGTCTGCGCCGCCACCCGTGCTCAGTACCGAGATGTTTGATCGGCGCGCCATCGGGTTTGCGATGTTGATCAAAAATAATATGCGGCGCTATCGCGAGATCTTGGCCGATGCGCCCGTCAACACCCTGCCTCAATCAAAAGGCCAGGCCGGCGTCGATGACGGCGGATTCCCGACAAACTTCACAACGCAAATGCGATATGAATTGCAGCCTGGAGAAGCGATATTGATTGAGGTGGATGCGACTGATGCTACTTATAGCAACATACAGCTTGGCACCCTCTGGGGTGAATCGCCGGATTACGCTAACAGGACAGTCTCCTACAATGACGGGCAAGCGCATTTGGACAGTGACGGCGTCTATCGATATGTGATTGCCGAAACAGATCCGGGCGTCCCAAACTGGCTGGATGCGACGGGACACCCGCAAGGCGGTGTATTCCACCGCTGGCAATCGCCGTCCGGTCCCTTGCCAAAACCTCAAACGAAAGTTCTGCTTTTGTCAGAACTGCGCGACCATCTGCCTACAGATCATCCTGTTGTCTCGCAAGAAGAACGCTCAGATATCCGTCGCGAAAGGCTCGCCGGATATAACCGGCGCCGAAACCCTGTGTATCTCAGCGAATAATCTGGCGCATGTCAGTTGTGCGCCGAGAACCAGTCGCGCACAAAAACGAGCGCCGCTTTGGTCAATGGATCAAATCCCTGACCGAGCGACTGCGGACAATATCGCCGCTGGAACGCCAATAACGACGCGGCGTGGTCGCCGGCCGGCGCGTCGTAGCCTATCTGCGCCAGCGCCTGCATCGCGATTTCAAAACCTACACTGCCGTCGGGCTCGCCATCAAATACCGGCGGCGCCAAACCTGCCTCTGCCAAACGACGCCAGGGAAACTTTTCACCCGGATCTTCCTTGCGTCTTGGCGCCACGTCAGAATGCCCCAGTATGCCGGATGGGCGAATATTGTGGCGCCCGGCGATCTCTCGAACCAACGCCATCAGGCTGTCAATCTGCGCAGGCGGAAAATCTCGATACCCCCATTCATGGCCCGGATTAACAATCTCAATCCCGATTGATCGGTCGTTGATATTCGTCTGTCCACGCCATGACGCCACACCGGCATGCCAGGCGCGCTCCAGTTCGTCGACTAAACGATGGATCACGCCATCTTCTTCAACTAGATAATGAGCGCTGACTTTAGCTGTTGGATCACACAGGCGCGACAAGGCCCCCGCGCCTGTCTGCATACCTGTATAATGCAGAACGATCATATCGATTGACGCTTTGCGCATATCAAAATTAGGCGACGGGGTTTTGCGGACATTCATGTCTTGGGTTCTGCAAACTTTCTTTGCTGAATATCGCTTGAACGGAACAATACAATACCAACGCCGATTAACGCCATGATGCAGCCTATCGCCATTCTAACGGTGAATTCATCGCCAAGCAGTAAAACACCGAACGCAACCGCCAAAATAGTCACAAGCAAATTGGACGGCGCCACCATAGACATGGGCAATCGTTTGATCAGCCAATAGTAAGCGGTGTGCCCAAAAATGGATGCAGCAACGGCGGAGTAGATTATCGCCGCTACCACAATGAACTTATTTGATTCGGCAAACGCCTCTCCTTGCCCAGTTTCGAATATCCCAGTGAACGCCCACAATACCACCGCGCCTGTAAGCGCAAACCACGCAAGCAGTTCAATAGGCTTGAAACCGTTCGCGCGTTTTACCAAAACGGCGCCAATCGCTTCGCACATTGCGCCAGCGGCGACCAATGATATGCCCAGAAGCATCTTGTTGTCGCCATCTTGTGGTTCGCTTCCGGCAATGATCGCAACACCAGCAACAGCGAGGACGATCCCAAGAATTCGTCGCCAGCCGACAACTTCTTTAAAGACGATCACCGACAAAATCGTTGCAAAAGGTACATAAAGCTCAAGTGCGATCGCCGCTGCGGACGCTGTGGTAAATTTCAATCCAGAAAACATGAATGCATAATTCAACGCACCAAGACAAACACCGGCCAGAAGAACGGTTGCCATCTGTCCTTTCCGCCAACGCAAGAAGGCGGCGAGCAGTATAGCGACGAGCGTCATGCGTATCGCCGCATAGAAAAGCGGGGGTATTTCGTCGACGGCCACCTTGATCACCACAAAGTGGAAACCCCAGGCGACACACATACCAACAAGGACGAATAACTCTCGGCCGTTCACTTATTGTCGCCTCACTTGTCAGGACGGATCAGACACAAAATCGCGTGTTCGGTCCCTAGGGCAACCACGGCTACGGTCAATCATTTCTTGACGGAGAATCAAAAACCTAGATTAGTCTGCCGGCGAGCGAACAGCAAAACCGATCAAGCCCCTGCAGGACGCCATCGCCCTCTATGGCGGGTTTTATCGCTGAACAATCCAACTATGGCACTGACTGCAAGCACGACGGGTGCAGTCACCGCCAGCACAACGGCCGCGATCGCCGAAAATAGGAGAATGGTGAGAAAAATGGACGTATCGACCAGTCGCTTTGCCAGCGCCGGTCTGTTTCGTTCCTGTTTTTGAACCACTATGAAATTATCTGTCGCCATACGCCGCACTTGTGAATTTATATCAAAGCAAACGTCACACCAGACGTCCAGCGTTTCTCTACAGCAAAATTCACCACCAAAACGGGAATTTTCAAGGGGCTTTGGTTAACAGCGATTCATATGCCGCATTGATTGCAGCCATTCGCCCCTCAGCGATCTTCACCAAATCCGCCGGGACGCCGCGTGCGATAAGCGCGTCAGGATGATGGTCCTGGGCAAGTTTTCGATATGCGGCCTTGATCTCAGGCTCGCTTGCATCCGGATCCAATCCTAATACCAAAAACGGATCATCGTCGCCCAACCCCAAATGCACGGCTTTAATTCGATGAAACGCCGCTTTGCTGACATTGAATTCTTTGGCCGCGCGTTCGATTAGCTCCAATTCTCGCGGATGCGCGACGCCGTCAGCAACGGCCACGTGCACCAGGCAGTCAAGCACATCCTCCAAAACAACCGGGGCATCGTGGAACAACTTAGCGATTTTGCGGAGGTACTCGTCAAATCCTGCAACATCTTGTTGCGCAAGATGATAGATCATCCGGACCTTGTCGGCCTCACCCTCGGGGAACTGGAAAAAATCGCGGAAAGCATCGATTTCATCGTCTGTCACAACGCCGTCCGCCTTCGCCATTTTTGCTGAAAGCGCTATTAAGGCGATGGAAAACGCCGCCTCGTCACGACGTTGCTTTCGAGCAGAAAGGCTTTCGATAAGCGCACCGAGTGTGTTGGCGCGCGCCTGAGAGAGCGTATGTCCTATCCGATCCCAGATATTCATATCGGCCTATTACGCTGGTATCGCCAATTTCGCCACTGAAAAACCCGGTGCCGCCGGATGACCGCTTTTTGTTGTGGAAAAAAACAGCAGAAAAAAGTTCCCGTCATTTTTGAGCGCTTTAACCGCCATTGTGCGCACGATATGCGCCTGCGTTCCAACGGAGCAGGTTTTCATTCGACAGCTTTCGGGGCAACACCCGCCAGGGCCGTATTTGTAGCATTACGGATTTTGGGAATCGAAACGATGCAATCTGCTCTTCGCCAGGTTCAGGCGCTTTTCGGCGGCATGGTGTTTGGCGCCGGATTTATGTACACGGCAATATTTTTCATGGGCATGGTTTTGTAGTCATTACTGCGGATCATAATTCAAAATCGGCGCAAGCCAGCGCTCGGCCGTTTCCAAATCAAACCCTTTCCGCTGAGCATAGTCCTCGACTTGGTCACGCTCAATTTTTCCAACACCGAAGTAGAGTGCGTTCGGGTGCGCGAAATAAAGACCGCTGACAGAAGCTCCAGGGGTCATGGCGTAACTCTCTGTCAAAGCCATTCCCGCATGTTCGCCCGGATTTAAAAGTCTAAACAGCGTTTCTTTTTCGGTGTGGTCCGGCTGCGCGGGATATCCCGGCGCCGGTCTGATGCCTTGATATTTTTCCCTGATCAAGTCGTCCGCCTCGAACGACTCACCCGGCGCATATCCCCATAATTGTTGGCGAACCCGCATATGGAGATACTCGGCAAAAGCCTCCGCAAAACGGTCAGCCAACGCCTTGGCCATTATCGCCGAATAATTATCGTTAGCTTTGTCGAAGCTTTCTGAAAATTCGTCTTCGCCAATGCCAGCGGTCACTGCAAAGCCTCCGACATAATCAGCGCTGACGCCAATTGGCGCTACAAAATCGGACAGGCAATAATTTTTACCCCCTTCCCGTTTTGAAATTTGCTGCCGCAATCCATGGAAAACCGCAAGCTCCGAATCGCGTTTTTCATCGGTAAACAGAACAATATCGTCACCGCGCGCATTAGCTGGCCAAAATCCGACGACCCCCCGAGCTTCGATTGGCCTATCCGCCAACATTCTGTCAAGCATTGCCTGCGCATCCTCAAACAAGGCGCGGGCGGGCTCGCCAACGATCTTGTCATCGAGAATTTGCGGGTAACGACCATGAAGCTCCCATGTCGCAAAAAACGGGGTCCAGTCAATATACGGAACGAGGTCAGATAGACTGACGTCATGTATGGGTTTGACACCTGTAAATGTCGGGGACGGCGGCGTATAGGCAGACCAATCAATGTCGAAAAAATTTGCCCGAGCCTCACCTATGTTTAAGCGCGACGCTTTTTTGCCGCCCTGATAACTCTTGCGAATTTTCTCGTAGTCGGTCGCGGTTTCCGCAAGATAGTCACTGCGCTTTTCGTCAGAAACCAAAGCCCCCGCAACGCCAACCGCGCGGCTTGCATCCGTAACATACACAACGCCGTTTTCGTATTTCGGCGCGATTTTCACAGCCGTATGCGCCCGCGACGTCGTTGCACCGCCGATGAGCAGTGGAATAGAGAAATTCTCACGCGACATTTCCGAGGCGACATGTTGCATCTCGTCGAGGCTGGGCGTTATCAGGCCGGACAATCCGATAATATCGACGTCGTGCTTCCTGGCCTCTTCGAGGATTTTTGCGGTTGGAACCATTACGCCCAAATCGATCACTTCATAATTGTTACACTGAAGAACAACACCAACGATATTCTTACCGATATCGTGAACGTCCCCCTTCACGGTCGCCATCAGTATTTTTCCGTTTGCTTGCCCTTGATCGAGCCCCTGCTCTGCTTTTTCTTTCTCCATAAACGGCGTGAGATGCGCCACCGCTTGCTTCATCACACGGGCGGATTTCACAACCTGGGGAAGAAACATCTTTCCGTCGCCAAAGAGATCTCCGACGACATTCATGCCGTCCATCAAGGGCCCTTCAATAACATGTAATGGTCGCCCGAGACTGACGCGGGCTTCTTCGGTATCCTCGATGATATATTCGGTAATCCCCTTCACGAGTGAATGGCGTAGCCTCTCCTCAACCGAGTTTTCGCGCCATGAAAGATCTTTCGCCGCGGCCTTGCCCGCCTCCCCGCGATACTTCTCAGCGACCTCCAAAAGTTTTTCGGTCGCATCTGGTCGGCGGTTGAGAATAACATCCTCTACCGGGTCACGCAGCGAAGGATCGATCTCATCATAAATTGCAAGCTGGCCGGCGTTCACAATTCCCATATCCATACCAGCTTTGATGGCGTGATACAGAAAGACCGAATGCATCGCTTCGCGCACAGGCTCATTGCCGCGGAACGAAAACGAGATATTTGAAACGCCGCCGGACACATGCGCATGGGGCAACGCTGACTTGATGCGCTTCGTCGCCTCTATGAAATCCACTGCATAGTTATCATGTTCTTCAATGCCGGTGGCGACGGCAAATATGTTTGGATCAAAAATAATATCTTCCGACGGAAAACCGGCATCCGTTAGCAAACGGTATGACCGTTCGCAAATCTCATATTTGCGATCCGCAGTGTCAGCCTGGCCAACTTCATCAAAAGCCATAACCACGGTCGCGGCGCCATAACGCATGATTTTTTGGGCCTGTTGTAAAAACGACTCTTCGCCTTCTTTCAGCGATATCGAATTAACAATCGCTTTTCCCTGAACGTTTTTGAGACCTTCTTCGATCACATCCCATTTCGAAGAATCGATCATAACCGGTACGCGGCAGATATCGGGTTCTGATGCAATGAGGCGCAAAAAACGGCACATTGCGGCGACGCCGTCCAACATGCCTTCATCCATATTCACGTCAATGATCTGCGCCCCATTCTCAACTTGCTGGCGTGCAACGTCGAGCGCTTCCTCGTATCTATCCTCCTTAATTAATTTTCGAAACTTCGCGGATCCAGTAACGTTGGTGCGCTCACCAATGTTTATGAACCCGGCTACAAGGTCGTTCGTCATCGGTTATCTCTCTGACAGATGTGGCTTTCTGGACGAACAAACACTTAAGTTGCCGGCGGCGCTGATGGGCGAGCGCCAAGCATATAACAAAGTGCGTATGCTAGCCGCGCCCTGTTCAGGGTATAGAAATGAAAATGTCGAACGCCCTGCTCCGCGAGCGCGAGGCATTGCTCCGCGGCAACGGTTGCAGCCACTAAACGATGCGTGTCAGGATCGTCATCAAGATTATCAAACAAACGCACCATTCGGCTGGGAATGCTCGCGCCGCACATTGAAGCCATCTTTTTCAAGCCATTGAAATTGGCGACCGGCATTATTCCGGGTACAATCGGGATATCGATCCCTTCGCGCTGAACACGATCTAAAAATCTAAAATAGACCTCATTATCATAAAAAAACTGGGTAATCGCTCTCGTTGCGCCATTGTCGATCTTTTGCTTCAGAAGATCGATATCGTGATCGAATGATTCCGACTCCGGGTGCTTCTCCGGATAACAGCCGACTGATATCTCAAAGGGCGCAACAGATTTTGCGCCAGCCGCCAGTTCGGCGGCATTAGCGTAACCATCTTTTGTCGGTACATATTTACCGCCCACGCCAGACGGTGGGTCGCCGCGCAACGCCACGATATGTCGAACGCCCGCATCCCAATAAGCGCGCAGAACCTCATCAACCTCGCCGCGCGTCGCCTCAACACACGTTAGATGCGCTGCGGCGGAAAGTCCGCGATCGTCTTGAATGCGTGTGACGGTCTCGTGAGTCCGTGCGCGCGTCGATCCCCCGGCGCCATAAGTAACCGAAACAAATTCCGGATTCAGCGGCGCAAGTCGGTCCACTGTGGCCCACAACTTTTCTTCCATTTTTGGCGTCTTGGGCGGAAAAAACTCAAAAGAAAAAATGAGGTCTTGCAAGTTCTGAACTTTCTATGCTGCTCGGCTTGGAGCCGTCATTGTACGGACTTTATTATTAGATTCGCATAACCAAATCTTGACTGTGAGCTTGTGTTCTACATCTGAGGACGGAGATAGAGTTTCGACCTTGCAGACGTTTAGGTTACTCGCCTCGCACCATGCTTCCACTTCGCCGTCGGCGAAACCCAAACGCCGGTGCGCGTGTTCTTCTCGCAAAAACTCAAGATCATGGGGCGCAAAATCAGAAATAATCAGGCGTCCGCCCGGCGCAAGAAGGCGGGTCGCCTCATGAATGGCCGCACCTGGCTCTGCGAGGTAATGGAGCACATGATGAATACAAACGACGTCAGCGCTTTCTGCGGAGGTTGGCAGCGAGAACAAATCACCATGTCGCACTTGCGCGTGTGCAATTCCCGCGCTCTCCAGATTAGCGCGCGCAATCGCAAGCATCTCATGCGAGAGATCAAAACCAACGGCTGACTCATACTGATCAGCGAAAATCTCGAGCATTCGTCCCGCGCCCGTGCCAAGATCAATAAATGTCTTGAACGACCGTTCGTTAAGCAGCAAACGCATTCGCGATTCAATATCAGAATCAGGCAAATGCAATCGTCTTATCGCGCTCCATTCCGAGGCGTTTTTTTGAAAATACTCTGCTGCCTGAGCGTTTCGTGTAGCACGGCTTTGCGCAAATCTCTCCGCATCTCGCGCAATAATTCTGTCTGCACTATCTGTAAGCGCCCGGACACCATCCATCACTGCTTTCAAGCTCGCATCAGCAGACGTCGCCAGCCTGTAAAACATCCAGGCGCCTTCGCGATGCCGGTCAACAAGGCCCGCGTCCGCCAAAATTTTTAGATGACGGCTAACGCGCGGCTGGCTTTGCCCAAGTATTGAGGTGATTTCAGAAACGGTAAGTTCTCCTCGAACCAGCAAGGTCATGATGCGAAGCCGCGTTTCTTCGCCGATTGCGCGGTAAATATTCAGACTTGCATCCAGCGACATGCGATCCAGCCCTCCCAACTGGTTACATATAAAGATATGTTTATATTGAACTGCTCCAGTGATAACAAGCAGGATAAATTTGGAAAATGTCCCAAAAAGTTAACGCAGCGGCGGCGCCCGGCGCTTATATTTCCAACAGAAAACCGCCAGTATGGTGGGCGAGGCGGGGAATCAATCAGCGATTTCTCAATTAAAGGGAAAAGTTGGATGCGAATATTGCGTTGTGCGCTTGTTTTAGCATGTTTCGGCATATTGCCGGCGGCCGCCCAGCTGACGGATCTGGGCGACCCCATGAGCGTGTCAGAGGCGTTGAAAACCACCGATACTACCCAGCTCGCTGATACGCCTGACCCATGGGAAGGGTTCAACCGAAAAATGTTTGCGTTGAACAATATGTTCGACGATTTGATTCTCGTTCCGGCGGCGAAAGGCTATCGCGCGGTTACGCACAAGAAACAGCGGAAAGGCATTCGCAATTTATTGGCGAACGCGCGTACGCCCGTGATCCTCGCCAATGATATCCTGCAGGGTGAATTCGGCCGCGCAGGCGAAACTGCGGGTCGATTCGTGATCAATACGACGATTGGCTTCGGCGGGATGGGCGATCCGGCAGAGCGTATGGGAATCGAGCAACATTCAGAGGATTTTGGTCAAACGCTCGCAGTATGGGGGGCCGATTCCGGGCCTTTCATCGTGTTCCCGTTTTTCGGGCCAAGCACCGTTAGAGACGGCTTTGGCGCCGCGGTCGATACGGCGATTGATCCGGTCTTTTGGGTGCGCGGCAATCCCGCTCAATATACGCGCTTTGCACGCACAACGACGACAATCGTAACGTCGCGCGAACCTCTAATTGAACCACTGGAGGAGATTAAAGATAACTCACTTGATTATTACGCATCCTTCAGGAGTTTTTATCTCCAGTCACGGAAGCGCGAAATCAATAACGGCCGTACTGACTATTCAGACCTCCCGGATATCGGCGAATTCGAAGAATTTGACGACCTAGAATAGACACATGCGGCACGAAAGGTTTCAAGAAATGATTGTTAGGTTGTCCGCCGCCTTATTCGTCTTTTTGGCGTTCACGCTGACGCCGGCCAACGCCGATGACGCTGCAGAACGCTACGTGCAAATTATTCTGGACGAAGCGGAACCCGCGCTGGCCGCCGCAACGCAAGAAGAGCGCCTTGCTGGTATCGCGGCGCTTGTTTACACGCATGTCGATATGCGCCGCACGGCAATGTTTACCCTTGGTCAGTATGCCCGTCGCATTACCAACGCGCAGAAAGACGCTTTTCTCCCGCTATTTCGGGAATACGCGACCTTAGTGTACCAGGATGCGCTCTCTGAATATTCTGGCCAAGCGCTGGTTGTGACAGGTTCGGTCGACCGGTCGGCTCGCGATATTATCGTGATCTCCAAGGTAAAGGGCGCCGAGCCCGGAGATCGATTCGCCGACCTCGTCGTTCAATGGCGGGTTTATCGAAATAGAGACGGCGTTATGAAAATTGTCGACGCTGGGGCTGCTGATATTTGGCTCGCCATCGAGCAACGCAGCCAATTCACATCCATTATCGCCAACAATGGAGGCGGCGAACAAGGTATGGACGCTTTGCTCCGTGAGCTGCGCAATCGAGTTAAAAATGGATAAGCGATAATCGGCCGTGTTTCTAGTCATTGACGACTTTTTGACAGAGGCCGAATGCGCACAACTTCAGTCTTTCGCGGTTCGCGCATCCTATGCTCCAGTCGGCAAAGGAACTGATGCGCCAGCTGACCACAAACACAATCTACAATTCTCACCAAAAGGCGCCGATCAGCAAAAACTGGTTTCCTTGATCGGCGCCGGATTAAATCGTCGCCAACGCGTGCGTGACACCACTTTGGTCAAGAAGATACTCCCACCGATCCTGTCTAAATATGAAGAAGGTATGGCGTACGCGTCACATCTCGATTCGCCGATCATGCATGATCGCGGCGCAGTCCGCACTGATTTATCGATGACGGTCTTTTTGTCGGATCCGAAATCCTATGACGGCGGCGCACTCGTGCTGGAATCCGACTTCGGCGAGCGGGAAGTGAAGCCGCCCGCGGGCGGCGCCGTCGTTTATTCGACGCGGCTTTATCATCGCGTTCAACCCGTTACACGCGGGGCCCGGTTTGCAATGGTGACGTGGATGCAAAGTCATGTCGCCGACCCGGCAAAAAGGAAAATCATCGGCGAGTTGTGGCGCGCCTATGACGACGCTTCACGCGCCCATGGCGAGCAGAGTGAAGAATCCGCGAGAATACTCTTTGCGGTAACCGAACTCATTCACATTTGGGCTGATGGATAAAAAAAGACCCCCGGCATGCGGAGGTCTCATAAGTTCACGTAAAGTGAAATCTTTATGAAGAATAGTATTCCACCACGAGATTTGGTTCCATCGTGCATGGGTAAGGAACATCGGCGAACTCCGGCACCCGCATATAAGTAGCCGTCATCTTTTTGGGATCGACGTCGATATAATCGGGAATGTCGCGTTCTGCGCTTTGAAGCGCTTCGAGAACGAGCGCCATATTTTTAGACTTTTCTTTGATTTCAACCACATCGCCGGCGCGAAGGCGCACGGACGGAATGTTGGTGCGAACGCCGTTCAGCAACACATGACCGTGGTTAACGAACTGGCGCGCAGCAAAAACAGTGGGTACGAACTTCGCACGATAAACGATCGCATCCAGGCGACTTTCTAAAAGACCTATGAGCTGTTCAGCCGTATTGCCGCGAAGCCGAACGGCCTCATTATAGATGCGCTCAAAGTGTTTCTCTGAAATGTTGCCGTAATAGCCCTTCAACTTCTGCTTCGCCATAAGCTGAAGGCCGAAATCAGACGTTTTCCCCTTACGGCGCTGCCCGTGCATGCCGGGCCCGTAGTCACGCTTGTTTATTGGAGACTTGGGGCGACCCCAGACGTTTTCCCCGACACGGCGGTCAAGCTTGTGCTTGGCGCTTATGCGCTTAGACATCGTATCCTCACTTCCAGCGCGGCCCGGCGCCGAGGCCTATCCTCAACGCAATTTCAACGGCGGTTCACGCGCTACCCGTCAATCAAGAACGGGGCGTGTAGCTGTCTGTGCCTAATGTGTCAATGTCGCGGCGCGCTGACCAGCAGCCGCCACCATACTAGCTGGGCGGCGTCGGCGGCATGGAGTATTCAGCCATTGAGGGCGTTCGCATGGCCCGAAGAAAATGCCGAACAGAGTTCGGATACAGTGTAAAATTATGGCCGTTTTCGTCGACGTACCAGGCGCCGCAATCCGCTGACCAAACCCGTTGCGCGAGCTCCCCTTGAAGTGAAGCGGCATATCGATCCGCCGCCTCACGGCGCGGCTCGATCAGACGCGCGCCAACATTTTCGGCTTGCTTCAACAATTTCAGAATATATTCGACTTGCGCTTCGATCATCAAAAGAACGGAATTGTGCCCGAGACCGGAATTTGGCCCGAGGAGTAAAAAAAAGTTTGGAAATCCCGGCGTTGCAATCGTCCGGTGTGCGCTGATGCGATCCGACCAAGCATCACGCAATTTCGTTCCGGTTGGCCCTGTCACATCGACCGATTGCAGAATATCAAATGACCGAAAGCCCGTAGCGAGAATTATCACATCCGCAGCCCGCTCCTCGCCGCTGCTTGTTCGCACACCGGTTGGCGTAAGCGCAGCGACACCATCGGTCACCACATTGACGCTCTTTCGGTTCAAGGCTTCGAAATAAGAATCGGAAATCAGAACCCGTTTGCAACCTATCGGATAAGACGGCGTTAGCGCCTTTCGCAGCTCTTCGTCGTCAATTGACGCATTCAGATGATTGTGAAAAATGCTTGTCGCAATTCGCCTGATGAGACTATCGCCCAGTTGAAAAGCCGAAAACCGGGCTTCATTAATCGAAAAATAAATGCCCCGGTAAGCCCGGGCGAGCCATGGGAAGGTAGAAAACAGGCGTTTCACAAATTTCGGGTATCGATAGCTGCGCCTGGGTAAAATCCAATTTGGCGTACGCTGATAGATATCGAGTTGTGACACAACGTCTGCAATCTCTGGCACAACTTGCACGGCGCTCGCCGCGGAACCGACAACAGCAACATGTTTGCCCGCCAAATCGACACCGTCACGCCATTCGGCCGTGTGAAATATTGGGCCGGTAAACGACGCAGTCCCATCAAATTCCGGTATGTTGGGTACATGTAATCCGCCAAGCCCGCTCACGACAACACCAGCAGTTACAGTGGTCCCATCTTTAAAAGCGATAATCCAACGCTCACCGTCGTGATTGAGAGCTAAAACATGTCTTCCAAACTCAATGTCCGGGTATAAATCGAACGAGCGCGTTACGTCCTTGGCGTATTCGAATATTTCCGCGCCAGGCGAATACCGGCTTGACCAGTTCGGGTTTGCGGAAAACGAAAACGAGTATAGATGGGACGGCACATCGCAGGCCACGCCAGGGTAAGTGTTCTCGCGCCACGTTCCGCCAACCTCATCTGCTTTTTCGTATATTTTGAAATTTTTGTGGCCGCACTGACGCAAGCGCGCGCCCATACAGAGGCCCGAAAACCCAGCGCCCAGAATTGCGATCGTCATTTGCGCGTCCATTCAGCCGCATATACCGCGAGGTCGCGTTTAAAGTAAACCGGTCAGTTTATTCCGCAAGACGTGGTTGTTAAGCCGAGTCAGGACCTCACGGAAAAGGGGGTGAAATTGGTGTCATGGTCATAGACATCAACGCCTTCGGCGCGTTTTAATGCGCCGACCACACGATAGGTTACAGGCGTCAACAACGCCTCCCACAATACCTTCAGAACGTAGTTCGTGATAAGCACCGTGATAACCTGGCTAGTCGACCAAATCCCCAAAAATGCGACGGGGTAGAACAGCAAGCTATCGACACCCTGACCAACGATTGTTGATCCAATCGTACGTTGCCATAAGTGCTTCCCGCCTGATGCAACTTTCATCCGCGCCATGACGAAAGCGTTTGCCAGCTCACCGGCCCAAAACGCGATGATCGACGCAAACACAATTCGAGGCGTCAAGCCAAAAACGACCTCATAGGCCTCTTGCCCGCTCCAGCCGGGCGCCGGCGGCATCGCAACAACCACCCATGCCATCATGGCCATGAAGAGAACAGCAGCAAACCCCGCCCAAACCACCCGACGGGCTCGGGCGTACCCATAAACCTCGGTAAGCACGTCGCCCAAAACATAAGATAACGGAAAGAACAGAATACCAGCGCCAAAAATTCCCAACTCAAGCGGCCCAACGCGGATGGGTTCGAAAAACTGGACAAGTTTGGCGGCGCCAATCAAGTTAGAACAAATCAGAATCGCCACAAATGCGGCCATTGCGAAATCATAATACTTAAATCGATGCCCGCTTAACGCATCAGCACGATCAATCTTCTCAATATTCGACGGGTCCATTGGCGTAATTATCTTTCATTCGCATCAAGATTATATGGGACTGAGGGCGGATACGGCAAAACCAAATTTGGGCGCGCCGTAGGCTTGCGTCGCTTCTGGCGTTGCTTATCAGGGTTTTTTTGAAATCGCTTTCAAGGCGCCGTGTAACGACGTAATTTCATTTGCGGTGAATTCGGCGCGCAACAACGCGGTTCGCATGTTTCTTCTCATAAGCGGCGCTTTTTCAGGTGGATAGAAATACCCCGCTCGATCAAGAAGTTCAAAAAAATACTCTATCA
>JBCDAD010000036.1:0-21096 GCA_039186325.1 Pseudomonadota bacterium
CCGAATATCTGAAGACACATCCGAATTCCGCCAATCGCGTGCGGGAGGCCGCGCAGGAGGCGAATGTCTTGCGCCAGTCCGGCGGTATTGGCGATGAACGCAACCGGGATGTCTTCCTCAACGCAATTGATGGCATCATCTACGGAGATGATCCCGTCAAGCAGGGGTTTATAAGGGGACGGGAATTTACGCATCCGTCCATCGGACTGACTTTCAGCGCGCCGCCAGGGTTCCAATTGCAGAACAGTTCCCAGGCCGTTCTGGCCCGGTCATCAAGCGGGGCGCAGATGCAATTCACTGGCGCCGGCTCACAGGAGGGCCCGGCGGCGCTAATAAACGGGCCGATTTCCCAATCCCTGAAAGTGGATTTGTCGCCGGCGCAAACGCTCACCATTAACGGTCGACAAGCGGCGGCGGGACAGGCGCGCGCCAACACCCAGCAGGGATCGGTTGATGTAACGGCATACGCTGTCCAATGGCAGGGGGCCGCGCATTATATTTTCTTGTGGGTGACGCCGGCGAACCAAACGTCACAATTGCAGTCCAGCATGAACCAAACCGTCCAGTCCCTTCGGGCGATTGACGGTCGGTCGGTGAATACGCCCGCTGCGAACCGCGTCGACGTCGTGACTGTCCAGCGGGGCGACACCGTCTCCGGTCTCTCCCAGCGCTCGGACTTTCCGAACTATAAAGAAGAGCGTTTTCGGATAATGAATGGGCTTGGCGGCACGAGCGGAATACGCGCTGGCGAGCGGGTTAAGTTGGTGCGCTGAGAGAACAGCCAAGGCGGGCTGAATAATTGGCCCGTTTCTGACCAAAACGAACGATCCGGTAAGGTGTCGACAGGGCTTGCACCGGGGCGCTTACTTGATAATGTCCGCCGCAGTTGGCCGGCGCATTCGCCGACCACGCGCTAAATACAGGAGAAACGACCAATGGCGATTGACGGCAAATACGACCTCGTGATGAAGACCCCGATGGGCGAGCAAAAAGGCGTTATCGATATTAAACAAGAGGGCGACGCTGTCACTGGCCAGATGTCCGCGCAGGGAAACTCAACCGCAATTGAAGACGGTAAGGTTGACGGCGACAAAGTCACTTGGAACGCCAAGATTACGACGCCAATGCCGATGACGCTCGAATTCGAGGGCAACGTCGAAGGCGACGCCATCAACGGCAATGTAAAGTTGGGCGCTTTTGGAACGTCTGCGTTTTCCGCGACGAAAGCCTAACCGACGTCCATGCGTTTCCCGGCCGCCCTTGCCGCATTTTTAGCTGTTTCGGCTTGCGGCGGCTCGGAGACGACACCAGCTTCCGACCGGAACGAAAGCGCCGCGGAAGCTTCAATTTCCGGCGACCGATATGTCGCCACAGACGCAACAACGCCGCAGATCAATTCAATTGCGGAGGACTTCGTCAAGCTTTCCCTTGGTCTTGGCCAGTATGACAAGGCGTTTGTGGATGCCTATCACGGCCCCTCTGCATGGGCCGACGAGGCGGCTGCGAATCCGCCTTCTTTGTCTGCGTTAGCGACCGAAGCCGCCGGCCTGCTCATCAGCTTACAGAACTTAAATGCAGTTGAGCCGACCCCCCGTTCCGTCATGCTTGAGAGGCTCGTGCGGGCCGCTGATACGCGGATTAAGATGGCGGCCGGTGAGACTTTCTCATTCGATGAGGAGACGCGCCTTCTATATGACGCGGTCGCGCCTCAATATGCATTGGCCGCTTTTGACGAAGCGCTTGAAAAAATCGATGCGTTATTGCCTGGCGATGCGCCGCTTAATGAAAGAGTAGATGCGTTTCGAAACGGTCTTGCGATCCCGGAAGACAAGTTGCAAGTCGTATTCGATCGGGCGATTGACGAATGCAAAACGCGCACGCTCCAACACTATACTCTTCCTGACACGGAACGCTTCTCACTGGAGTTTGTCAAAGATAAACCGTGGAGCGGGTATAATTGGTATCAGGGAGATTTTGACAGCCTGATACAGGTGAATACTGACTTTCCAATCGTGATTGATAGAGCGATTGATCTCGGTTGCCATGAGGGATATCCCGGCCACCACACGTGGAATGTGATTCTTGAGCGGGACATTTTGAACAGTGAGGGATGGGTTGAATACTCGCTCTATCCCTTGTTCAGTCCGTTGTCGTTGATCGCTGAAGGCACTGCGAATTACGGGATTGATCTTGCATTTCCGGGCGGGGAAAAAATTACGTTCGAACGCGATGTGTTATTTCCCCTCGCTGGACTGGATCCCGATAAAGCCGGAACACTGGCCGCGTTGAATGAAGCGATGCGCGCTTTATCCCACGCTCGAAATCATATTGCGCGGGAGTATCTTGATGGTCGCATTGACCGCGAAGAAGCGATAAATCTGGTGATGCGGTATCGTCTGGAATCAAGAGCGCGCGCGGAACAGACTTTGGATTTCATTGAGACTTATCGCGGCTATGTCATCAATTACAATCTGGGATTGGATCTGGTCGACGCTTATATTGAGCGCGAAGTGGCTGACGGTGGTGAGCCGTGGGCGGTGTTTGAGAAATTATTGCGCGCTCCGCCATCGGCTTCGGACCTTTCCGCATCGAAATGACACTGGCCAGTGTGATCTATCGCCTTCATGTTTGGGCAGGCGCCATTCTAGGTGTACAGATGTTTATTTGGCTCCTTAGCGGCGTCGCTATTTCTTGGCTTGATCGTGACATAGTGCAAGGGGAGCGTTCAGCTTTCCTTGCGCCCGCGCAAGAACTGGACGCCAAGGGTTACGCGTCGCCCGGCGGCGTAATCGCGCAAGTCGAGGGCGCGACAACAGTCACGCTTCGCCATCACCTGGGCCGTCCAGCCTATCAGGTCAATCACGCAGAGGGCGCTTCGCTTTTTGATGCGGATACCGGGCGGCTAATTTCGCCAATAGACGCGTCTAGCATCCGCAAGATCGCCGGCCGGGACTTTGTTGGTGATGGTGAGATCAAATCAGTAAGTCTCGTGGATAATCCGCCCAAGGAATATCGTGGCCGGCGGCCCATCTGGCGTGTTACCTTCGACGATCGCATAAACACGCGGCTATATATTTCTCCGGAAACGGGTTTAATCGCCGCTCGCCGGAATGATACGTGGCGTACCTATGATATATTCCAAATGCTGCATTTTTTGGATTTTCAGGGCCGGGGAGAGATTAATAATCCTGTCGCCAGAATGGTCACGCTTGGAGCGTTAGCCTTCGCGGCTTCAGGTTTCATCATGTTTTGTTTCGAAAAACCACGGCGTTATCTTGCCGCCGACTTAAGCGCGATCGCCGAACGGTTGACGTCGAAAAAACAATGATGAACGCCTACGCGTTCTGATAACGGGTCTTAAGTTGACAAATAAATCGAGCGTTTAAAACCCGAAAAATCGCGTAAAGGGTTCCGGCGCGGCGGGTTCTTCTTTTTCGTCGGATTTCGCGGCTATTTTCTCGGGTTCGCGCTTTTCCGGGCAGGCTTCCTGATCATATTGGATCTGGACGGTCGGCGTTTTTCCCGGCTCGCCTGCTATCCCAGCAGACGGAGACGAGAGCGCTAAACCCAAAGCCATTATCGCGAAAATGCGCATATTTATTCTCCCACCCTTCTTTTCGCCGGTATTGCGGGCTGAGGCAAGCGTCTGGTGGAACAAATGTCGCAGTTAAATATTACCGTGGGGTAATGTTACCGCCGCATTGGAGCCAGGGTCCTTATCCGATCGCTTCCGAAGCGGGCGTGAAATCATGATTTAAGGCTTTGGCCACGGCTTCATAGGTGACCATGCCGCGGTGGACGTTTAGCCCTTCTCGCAGATGCGCGTCCGTTTTGATTGCGTCTAAACCCTTGTCGGCCAAGCGAAGGCCATAGGCGAGTGTGGCGTTGTTAAGCGCATGGGAAGAGGTTAACGGCACTGCGCCCGGCATATTGGCGACGCAGTAATGCAGGACCCCATCGACTTCATAGGTTGGCTGTTCATGGGTCGTCGCTTTTGACGTTTCAAAACATCCACCCTGATCGATTGCGACGTCAACGAGCACCGAACCTTCCTTCATGCCTTGCAACATCTCGCGTGTGACAAGTTTGGGCGCGCTCGCCCCGGGGATGAGGACGGCGCCAACAACAACGTCCGCCGCATCGGTTTCCTCATCCAGCGCCTCGAAAGTCGAGTAGCGCGTTTTCGCGCGTCCCTGAAACAACTCGTCCAGCTCAGCCATTCGGCGCACGCTGCGGTCGAGAATTGTAACGTCGGCGCCAAGGCCGACAGCCATGCGCGCCGCATGGGTGCCGACGACACCCCCGCCGATAATCAATACACTGGCTGGCTTTACGCCTGGTACGCCGCCCATAAGGAGACCGCGGCCGCCACGATGGGCCGTTAACGCGTAAGCGGCCGCCTGGATCGACAACCGGCCGGCCACCTCGCTCATGGGCGCCAATAGCGGAAGTCCGCCAAAATCATCTGTCACGGTTTCATAGGCGATACCGGTCACACCGGAATCGATCAGCCCTTTGGTCTGTTCCGGATCCGGCGCCAGATGAAGGTAGGTGTAGAGAATTTGACCTTCGCGAAGTTGGACCCATTCGCTCGGTTGCGGTTCTTTGACTTTGACGATCATATCGCTGTCACGAAAAACCGATGCTGCGTCGGGTGCAATCGTCGCGCCTGCGGCTTCATAGTCTGCATCGCTCACTTTAATGCCTGCGCCGGCGCCGGTTTCAACCAGCACGGAATGGCCATGGGCGACATATTCGCGAACGCTGCCAGGCACGAGGCCGACGCGAAATTCGGAATTCTTGATTTCCTTGGGCACACCAACGCGCATCTTTGCTCTCCCTCATTTCGAAGTGTTCGAGGCGCTGACAGATAGCGCCATATTGACGCCGGCCTAGCACATCTTTTCCCGGTCAAATACCCGGCGGCGTCTTGTTTGCGTTACCATATTTTGCGACACCGTGAGGCTTTGCAGATCCTGCCAACACCGATGTACGCCTAGGTCATGTCATTCAAAATCGGCACCAGAGCGAGCAAGATGGCGCTCGCGCAGACGGCGCTTGTCGCTTCGCGATTGCGGGATGCGCATGACGCACTGCGCGTCGAAACCGTCCCGTTCAAGACCCGCGGCGACATCGACCAGGTTAGCAAGCTGGAACGTCATGGCGGCAAGGGCGGTGCGTTTGTGGCCGAAATACGCGAGGCCATGAAAGAGGATACGCTGAACGCAGCGATGCATTCTCTGAAGGACTTGCCTGGCGACGAAGAGGCGCCGGGTCTCGTCATTGGCGCATATTTGCCGCGCGAATCGGCGGGGGACGCACTGGTCTTCCGGCCCGGGATTGATCCGGACAGCGCGCTTGCGTCGGGGCTTGCGGGCATGAAGATTGGGACGAACGCTGTCCGGCGCGCCGCTTTTGCGCGGCGGCTCTGGCCGGATGCGGAGATTATCCATTATCGCGGCGCCGCTGACACGCGGTTGCGAAAACTTGATGAAGGCGCTCTTCAGCAACGCGAAAACGAAGCGCCCGTTGGGCCGGCGGATGCGTTGATCATGGCTGAGTCCGGATTGCATCGCGTCGGCGCTGCCGGGCGGATCGGTTACTCAATACCGCAAGAAAAAATGTTGCCGGCGGTCGGGCAGGGCGTCATCGCTGTCGAATGTCTTGCTGAGGATTGGGAAACCCGTCGCCTGCTTTCCGCGATTAACGATAAACCGACGGAGGCCTGCGTTTTGGCGGAGCGGGAAATGTTGTGGATCCTGAATGGACACTGCAATACGCCCATCGGTGGTCATGCGGTGATCGAAAATGAGACCTTATCTTTGCGCGGGGTTGTCTTGAGTGAGCATGGCGCGACATTCATTGAAGCGTCTTCGACGGGGGATCCGGCCCATGCCCGCACGATTGGTCGGACGGTCGGGCTCGCCCTGTTGAACAGCGGGGCCGGCGAACTCATCGCGGCTTCAGGCGCGTCGTAGAGCCGTTTGCGTCTGATATGATTCCGCCAAGCTGTCGCAACCGGCGCTATGTCCTTACTCAAGCGGATTGCGGGCGCAAAACCGGTGAACCACTTTTGCTGCATTCCGATCTAGGCGACGTCGCCCGTTTTGAAGAGCGTTCACAGCCATTTGTTCTGGCCCGGACGGTGCGCCGCTCATGCGCCAAAGGGCCACAACAGTGACGCCGTAAATACCGACGCCGGCGGCGATGTCGGCCGTCAACCGCAGCAATAACGGCGCGTCGTCAAACATTGGCGCCGCCGGTCTAATGAGGAGAAAAAATAACGCCATCGCGGCGCAGCCCGCGATCGGACGCCAGAGTTTTTTCAAGGGTCGCCAAAACGCTTCGCCGCTGACACGGGCATACAATAATAAATTTAGCACCGCATGAACCCAATGCGCGAATGCAGCCGCGACAACAGCGCCGATGAGAGCGAATTGGATCGCTGCAAATAAAAAGAGGGGCATACGGATAAAAAATAGAAGAATTTCCTTGATGAAAACAGCGCGTGTATGACCGCTGGCCACCGCGTATGGCTGCGTGGCGTAAAATACGGAACTTATCGCCACGCCGGGCGCAAGCCCTTGTAAAACCGGAACGGCGGCCCGCCACTGTCCGCCCAGGAGCAGAGCGATCAAATCAGGCGCAACGAATGCAGCCCCAATTGCGGCGGGCATCGTGATCGCGCCCTGAACTTCGACGCTCCGCAGGAACGCATTTCGCATTCGGTCCCTGTTTTTTTGCAAAGCAGCCAGCCCCGGATAAACAGCCTTGGACATAGGCGCCGCAAGTTCTTCCGTCGGCAGACTGGCGATTTGGCCGCCGACAAAATATGCGCCGGTCGCGGCGGGGCCGACGAGCCGTCCGAGAAACAGAACGTCCAATTTGTTGTTCAGCGCCGCCGCGAGACTGACGCCGGTCAGCCAACCGGTAAAACCAACCAATTCTCGAAACGCCGCCAAAGACAGGCGGGGCAGATAGGGTTTAACGACGTAAGAGATAATCGTCTGTATAAGCGTTCCGGCAGCGAGGCCGGCGATAATGGCCCAGTAGGTCTGATAGGTCAGGGCGATTGCGATCGAGACAGCGACGGCGACAAGCTTATTCAATGCTGCCGCTAAAAAATCTCTCGAAAAATCCAGAGACCGTTCGAATTCAAAGAAACGCGGGTTCATCAGGGCATGAAAGAGCGGCGTCACGCTGACGCCGATAAAAACCCAGTATATGCGCGGATCATCAAATATGCCGGCTGCAAACGGCGCAGCCGCGATAAAGAACGCCGCGATCAAAACACCGCGGATGAGGGATACTGTGAAGAGCGTGTCTAATTGCTTTCGTTCGGCGTTGCGATACCGAACGACCGTTTCCGATACGCCGATATCGGAGATGTTCTGCAGGAGCTGCATGATGGTGACGCCAAGCGCCACCAACCCGAAGTCTTCCGGGGTTAGCAGCCGGGCGAGGATAAGCGTGTTGATAAGCCCGAGGGACCGAACGGTAAGCCTGGATGCGCCGACAACCAGCGCCCCCACAGCTACGCGTCGCGTTAGATCTTCCGACGGCTCGTTTACCATAGCGTCCGCATTATGTGACGCCGGATTGGCCATTTAAACCAGCGCCCGGTTTGGCTCAGTCCGCCGCCGGTAATGTATGCGGCATAGCCTCAGCGAGCTCTTTTGGGACGTAGTTTTCATCATGTTTGGCCAGGATCGTATGCGCTATGAAACCGCTTTCAAAATACGCGCCTTGGGCGATCACGCCCTGACCCTCGCGAAACAAATCCGGCAGGATGCCGGCATAGGAGACATCAATCGCGGCCGCTCCGTCAGTCACGGTGAACTGAATTTCCGCGTTTTCGGCGTGCATCACGCTCCCGGGCGCCACTAATCCGCCAAGACGAATTTTTGCGCCGTCCTCTATTGCGGCGGCCAGGGCCTCGCTTGGTGTGTAGAAATACGAGATATTGCGCTGCAAAGCGGTCAAAATGAGAAACGCAGCGGCGCCGAGGAGGACCAGCGCGCCAAAGGTAAATCCCAACCGGCGATTGCGATGTTTCGGTCTCATGGCGTCAACATAGGAAATAGCGGCGTCTAATCAAAACAATAGCCTCCAACGACCGCCGGCTAAGGCTAGGACAAAAGCGCGCGGCCAACAGGATCGCGCCTTGGCGTTTTCCGCCGCTGCGGTCTAGGACATCGCCATGGAACCGTTTCCTGTAAAATATGGTCTGCATGCGTCCGGGCTCGCGGGACAGCGTGGCGGCGCGCCGGTCTACGAAGGCGCCACATTCGATCTTGAGCCAGGGGACGCGTTGCAGGTGCGCGGACCGAACGGCGCCGGTAAATCGACGCTGCTTATGAATCTGGCGGGGCTTGTTCCGCCATCGGACGGTCGGTCGAGCTGGCGTGTGGAAAATCAAGAAACAGCCGAGACGCCGCGCGAGGCCATCTCGTTCATGGCCCATCGCAGCGCCCTGGAGCCGGCATTGACGGTACGCGAGCATGTGTCCTTCTGGTGTGCGCATTACCGAAATCCAAACCTGATCGAAAATCAAAGCGCGTGGATCCAGGCGGTCAACCTGAACGGTTATGACGACACGCCCGCCGGACGGTTGTCCGCCGGACAGCAACGTCGCCTTGATTTGATCCGACTGATGATTGCTGATCGACCAATTTGGATTCTTGACGAACCGACGGCGTTTGTGGACGCCGCCGGCGCCAGGCACGTTGAGCAACAAATCGAAAGACAGAAACAACGCGGTGGGCTGACAATTGTCGCGACCCATGACCGGCTGGATATTGACAGCCCGGAACTCACAATTGGTTGAGAGCAGGGGCGTCTTGTGTCTTTTCGCGCATTTCTTTCACGTGATCTGAACAGAGCATTTCGCGCGGGCGGGGGATGGTTTTACGGCCTGTTTTTTTTCGCGCTTTTTTCAACTGCGGCGGGTCTCGTCTTTGGTCCGGCGCCGACGGATTTGCGCGCATCGGCGCCGGCTGTGATTTGGCTTGGCGCGGCCATGGCGTTGCTGATGGGGGCGTCTGATGTTTTCGCCAAAGATGCCGATTCTGGTTTCATCCTCATTTTATTCGCTGAATCTGAGAGCGCCGCGCGTTACCTCGCCGCCAAAGCAGCGTTTGTTCTGATCGTCCTTGTGGCGCCGATCACGCTGAGCGCGATCCCCATTGCGGTGATGTTTTCCCTTCCGCTCATTGTCGCAATGACTGTAGCAGCGCTCCTCGGCGCCGGGCTGGTCGGCGTTGGCGCGGTCGCGCTGTTCTCCGCTGCGCTTAGCGCCGGATTGCGGGTTGGCGGTTTATTGCCGGTGAGTTTGGCGACGCCAATCGCCGCGCCTCTATTGATTTTCGGCTCATTGGCGACCAAGACAATTGTCGAAGGTGGGTCGGTATTTGCGCCGGAAACGCTATTGGTTTTAGCGCTGGCGTGCGTCAACAGCGCAATCTTGCCGCCCTTCATTTTATGGGCATTGAGAGCGGGCGTAGACTGAAGACCTGGTGGAATTGATGAAAGCGATCACAGTATTCGCCAATCCGAAAAAGTTTGAAGCGTTGTCCCAATGCATAGCGCCAATTGCATTTTGGACATTCCTTGTTCTGTCGGCGATCGGACTGTTCTTCGCGCTTTTCCAGTCGCCAGCGGACTACCAGCAAGGTGATTCAGTTCGGATCATGTATGTGCACGTGCCCGCCGCCTGGCTTTCGCAATTTGCATTCGTTTTTATCGCGATGATGAGCCTTGTTGCGTATGTCTGGCGTCATCCCGTTGCGGACATCGTTGCGCGGTCGGCGGCGATGCCTGGTGCGGTTTTTACCGCTTTGACAATTTTCACAGGCGCTGTTTGGGGCAAACCAACCTGGGGGGCGCCGTGGGTATGGGACCCCCGGTTAACGTCCGTCTTAATTCTGCTTTTCATCTACATCGGGTATATCGCCGTTTGGCGATCAATTGCGGACACTGAGCGCGCCGCACGCTTTGCGCGGCTGGTCGCCCTGGTCGGCGTTATCAATGTGCCCATCATCAAGTTTTCGGTCGACTGGTGGAACAGCCTGCATCAACCAGCGAGTATTATTCGCGCCGATGGTCCCGCGATGCATGCGAGTATGTTGACGCCGTTGGTTTTGATGTGGCTGGCCTACACGGCGTTTTTTGTATGGTCGGTGCTAACCGGCGCGCGAAGCCTATTGCTGTTCAACCAGGTCGAGCGGCGATCACGACATGCGCCGCGAACGGCTAAGATCACCGCGTTCAATGCGGAGGCCTCGTCATGATGGAGTGGTTGGCGATGAATGGCTATGGCGGCTATGTTTGGGCCGCCTACGGCGCGTCGGCGCTTGGGATCGGGTCTATTTTTTTGTTGCGCCGCCGGGAATACAAACGGGCGCTAGACAAAGCAAAGCGATCGCCAAATATCCGCGAGGAAGTCGACGCTAATTCCTGAACGCCGCTTTGGCTTGCTCAAGTTTTTCCCGAAAAATAATCTCATGGAAGCCGGCCATAACATCCACATGCGAGCCATCTTTGGTTGCAATGACGAATAGCGGGGTCCGCAATCTCGGATCAAGCGACATCGCCAGCTCCTGATTTTTAATCAGCGTATTTGCGATGTCTTCGCTTTTTGCCGCTATTTCCAGCGCCGCAAAATCAAGACCATTTTTTTCTGCGAAGGATTGTACACGGTCTTTTGTCAGCAGTCCTTCGTAGTTCATCATATCAAAATGAAAGTCGACATAATTGTCCTGTTCCCGCGCTGCAAGGGAAGCTTGCGCAGCAAATTCCGATTCTGGCGCCAGAAACGGTAAATCACGGAAAATGACTTTTACATCTTCGTCGGATTCAACAACATTCTGAACTTCGGCCGACGCAACTTTACAGGCGGAACAATGATAATCGAATAATTCCACGACCACGATCTCTGCTTTGTCCGGGTCGGCGCCGCCAACAAAAGCTGTACTTTCATCAATCAGCGAAACCAGATTTTCTCTGGCGCCCTCACGCAGATTTTCTTCCAGGATTTCCCGTTCGCGCACCTGATAATTTTGAAGCGCCTGAAATACGACTTCGGGATGCTCGTCCAAATATTCGCGAATGATCGTCTTAATTTCCGTTTCTTCCAATTCGGAAAAATTGGTCCGCGATGGCTGCGCCGTATTTTGTTCCGCTGAAGACAGGCCGGAAACGACTGCGCCAAAAATCGCCGCGCCGCTAAGCGCTGCGCCAATTGCAAATTTGGTTTTTGTTGAAGTGTTCACGCTCGTCAAATCCTTCTGATGCGCCCTGTCTGCGTCTTCTTGTTATTAAACTATAACTGCTCAATCTTTAATTCCGGGTCGGGGACGTCCTGGGTCCCAGGCGTTTCCGGACCAGGTTCAGCAGGATCGCCGGTTTCCTCTTCTATACCCGTCGGGAGGGGGACGACCTGGCCTTTTTCTGGCTGACTGGCTTTGACGATATCAATGGCTTGACGCCATTCCGGCGTCCCTTTTTTCAAACCGGTCATTGCCCGCCGGGCGAACAAGTTGGCTTCGCCCTTCGCCCCCGCATGATATCGGGATTCAGCGGTTGCAAGATCGGCCATTGCATTTTCGCCCAAACCGCCATGAGCGCGCGCCAGCTCGAACCAGGCGAAGCTGCTGTTTGGCTCAAGCAATAGTGCATTTCGCAATTCCGCGATCGCTTCATTGTAACTTGCCGGTTCTTCCAACGCCACGAGCGCTCGACCGAGATTGATCCGGAACAGCGCTTCGTCGGGGTCCAGCTCGACAGAGCGTCGATGCGGCGCGACGGATGCGGCGACCATTCCATGTTCAAACAGCATCTGACCGGCCAGTTCGTGAAAATATGGATTGTCCGGATAAAGCGCAATGAGCGTGTTAATTTCGCTTTGCGCCTTATCGATCTGTGATGAACGGTAATACGCGACGGCGCGGGCGTATCGGGCGGCGTCTGACTGATCCGCCAACGGATATTGTCGTAGCGTTATGCGCTCTTCCTGCACGAATCCTTTGATTTTAGCTTGAATCATCCGTAGGCGTTCAATTTCCTCCGGGCTGTCGCTTTTGTTGAAATGCGGCGACGCCTCAGCCCGTTCGCGCAACGCGGTCAGCCGTTCATTGGCGAGGGGGTGCGTGACGCGATAGGGATTAATGGCCCGATTGCGCAGGATTTGTTCGTTCCGCGCTTTGGTCCACAACTCCAAAGCGCCTTTGCTCGATTTTCCGAGTTTGTCGAGATAGGTAATCGACAACTGGTCAGCGGTCGATTCCTGACCGCGGCTATATTTCAGGAAATTGGCGGTGCCGACCGTTTGACCGAGGCCAAGCAGGCCGATACCTGCCTCAGGCGCTCCCGCGGCGATGGCGCCTGCCGCCAGCACGAGGCTGAGCAGCATCGGGCGTGTGGCGGCGGAGATTGCATCTTGCGTGCGTGCGGTGTGGCCGCCGGCAAGGTGTCCGGCTTCGTGGGCGATAACCGCTTCGATCTGATTGGGCGTATCCGCAATGGTCAAAAGCCCCGTATTGACGCCCATATAGCGCCCGCCGGCGAAAGCGTTGAGTGTCTGGTCATTCACCAGCAAAATTTCGATCGAATCCGGATTTAGGTTCGCCGCTTTGAAGATCGGTCTCGAATAATCATCGAGAAAGTTTTCGATCTCTGCGTCCCGAAGAAGTGAGATGCCTTGCGCGTGCGTCGCGGGGCTGACGACCGCGACTGCGCCCGCGGCGAGGCCTGCCAAAACATTCCGGAACGACTTCACTAATGACATCGCTGAACTCCACACATGGCGACATGTAATAAGCGCCCAAAATGACGATTTCGAGACCGCCCGTTTCGTGGCGCCGCGAATGTGAACCCGCTTACCGAAATAACACGTATCCGCGCGCTCTTTTGCGGCAATCTGCCCTGGAATTGCGACTAACGACCCGTCGCCCGCTGCCACCAGCCCCTTTTGCTCGGTTTTTTCGGAGCAGGCTCAGACGCCAACGGTTCCTCTGTATCACGGTGAGTCGGTTCGGGTTGCACGTCACCAGCCGATCCATTCCTCGTCACTTCCACCACCTCGCCGTTCGCCGGCCGGGTCTCGCCTTCGCTCGTATTCGCTGAACCATCTGTCGCTGGTTCGGGTGTCGACGACAGGTCTGCGACAACGTCCTGGTCGGCGTCTGCGTTTTTGGATGCGGTCAGATCATTGCTGCCGGCGCTCTTATGTGATCCGGCGTCTGTTTCGCTCGCGCTGCTTTCCGTTGTGTCAACGGATTCGCTCGCATCGGAACTTTCCTCAGCGTTCGCCGATGCATTTTCCTCAGCATTGCTATCTTCGTTTCGACGATTGCGTCTGCCGCCGCGTCGTCCGCGGCGACGGCGTTTGCGTGGCTTTTCCTCGTCGCTCCCGTCTTCGCTATCAGCGGCGACTTCGCTTTCGTTTTCGTCAGACTGCTGCGTATCCTTGTCGTCGGTACTCGCCTCGGTCTCAGATTTACGCCGACGACGACGGCGTCGGCGGCGACGGCCATTTTCCGGCTCGTCTTCGCTGTCGTCGCTTCCGCCCGCATCTGCGTCAGGTGCGTCAGCATCCGCCTCAATCAGTTCGGTTTGGTCTGCGCTGACAAACTCGGCGACATTTTTTGGCTCACGCGGCGTGCCGGATTTGTCGAGCTCGTATAAGTCGCCGGACTTTTCAGGGTCGGCGGTGATTTCAATGGTGACCCCATTGGTGTCTTCAATGCGGCGAAGCCAGTCGCGATTATTGTTTAAGATGTACAAACATACATCGAGGGAAACTTTTGCGGTTACGCGGCCGACTTTGCCGGAGATGGCTTCCGCTTCGATCGCCCGCAATATTCGCAAAGCGGCTGTCTCATGGGACCGTACAACGCCAGCGCCGGAACATGTCGGGCAAGCGTGAGTCGTGCCGTCGACAATGCCGGAACGCCGTCTTTGACGGGACATCTCCAGAAGGCCGAACCCGGAGATGCGGCCAACCTGTATCCGCGCCCGATCGAATTTCAGCGCCTCTTTGAATTTCTTCTCAACCATCCGGTTGTGTTTGTTCTCTTCCATGTCAATGAAATCGATCACAATCAGGCCGGCGAGGTCGCGCAAACGAAATTGTCGCGCCGCTTCCTGCGCGGCTTCAATATTTGTTTTCAGCGCCGTCTGCTCAATATTGCGTTCGCGGGTTGCGCGACCGGAGTTCACGTCAATGGCAACCAGGGCTTCGGTCTGGTGGATGACCAGATATCCGCCGGACTTCAGGCGAACGGATGGCGTATACATTCCGTCGAGTTGGGTTTCGACGCCATATTTCAGGAAGATCGGCGTTTTGTCCTTATGCGGCTGAACGTTTTTCGCATGACTTGGCATGAGCATTTTCATGAAGTCTTTCGCTTCACGATAGCCATTCTCGCCTTCGACGAGGACTTGCCCGATATCTTTGTCGTATAAGTCCCGGATAGCGCGTTTGATCAGGCTCGCTTCTTCATAAACGAGGCATGGCGCAATCGACTTTAACGTCAGTGTTCGGATGTTTTCCCATAACCGAATGAGGTAATCATAGTCTCGCTTGATTTCTGTTTTTGTGCGTTTCGCACCAGCCGTGCGGATGATAAGCCCCATGCCCTTTGGCACTTCCAGGCTATCAACGACACGGCGAAGGCGTCGGCGGTCGGTAGCGCTTGGAATTTTTCGTGAAATGCCGCCGCCGCGCGCCGTATTGGGCATCAAAACGCAATATCGTCCGGCTAGAGATAAATAAGTTGTCAGCGCTGCGCCTTTGTTGCCCCGTTCCTCTTTGACAACTTGGACAAGGATAATTTGACGGCGCTTGATAACTTCCTGAATTTTATAGTTGCGCAATAAGCGAGAGCGTTTTCGCTTGGCTTCCTTGTAACGTTCAAATAGCGCCGCGCGCGCCCTGGCCGCCTCCCGAGCCGCGTTTCGCTTTTCCCGCTCTTCGGGAGAAAGCGTTTCATCGTCGCCATCATCGCCTTCAGAAAGAGCCGTATCGCCGCCGACGCCCGGTTCCGGCGGCATATCGTCATCGCCCGCATCATCGAAGGACGGAATAGTCGCCGCGAACATTCCTGCGTCGTCAAAATCGATTTCTGGCTGATCGCCTTCGGCGATCATGGCTGGATCGTATGTGTCCGGGGTGAATGTGTCGTCACTGTCCGATTCGCCGGCATCCGATGCGGCGACTTCGGAGTCGTCCCCGGAAACCGCTTCCTCTCCAGAAACCGCCTCCTCGTCAGGTTCGGCTTCACTATCGCCCTGCGATTTTGCCGTCCGTTTGGATTGCTGTGTGTCGTCGGTTAGCGATTCGCCTTCGTCACTGTCGTCTTCCGGAACATCCCCGTCGGTATCATCAGCGTCTTCTTGTTCTTCTTCTTCTTCCTCTTCCTCCTTGACGTCATCGTCGTTACCGTCGTTGGCGTCATCGTCGAAACGATCTGCTTCAGCCGAACCGTTGTCGTTTACAGGATCATCCTGGTCGCCATCGGCAAGCGCCGTCTCTTCGGTTTCGTCTGCATCCGGTTCATCGCCGGCAGGGGCGTCCCCATGCGCATCTTGCGCGTCGCCGTCATCGAATTCTGCGTCTGCAAATTCTTCGTCGCCATCATCGCCGCGCTCCATGAGCTCCAATTGATGGGCGAGGTCGGCTTCTTCGGCTTCCGCGGCTTGTAAGGCTTCGCGGTCAGAAACTGGGACCTGAT
The DNA here is from genome assembly GCA_039186325.1 of Pseudomonadota bacterium. GTDB lineage: Bacteria > Pseudomonadota > Alphaproteobacteria > Caulobacterales > Parvularculaceae > Hyphococcus. The sequence goes on from JBCDAD010000036.1 coordinate 15,732, forward strand.
AATAATCCGGATGGATCTCATTGAAAGCGAGAAAGCCGTGGCGATTGCCGCCATATTCAACGAAAGCGGCCTGTAGTGACGGCTCGACCCGTGTCACCCGGGCGAGATAGATATTGCCGCGTAATGGTTTTCTAGCTTCGGACTCGAAGTCGAAGTCTTCGACTTTGTTTTTGTCGGTGACGGCGACCCGGACTTCCTCCGGGTGGGCCGCGTCGATCAACATTTTTTTTGTCATTGAAAATTGCTCCGCACAGGCGCGGTCTCGCCGGCGCCGTGCATGGTTTGTTTCGCTGTCGCAAACGCGCGCGACTGGCCGTCTCGAATTGAGTCGGCGATCGGTCAATGTGCGTTTGTTGCGTCATCAGCGTTTGTTTCACTTTGCTGGAAAACCAGCTGCTTATTCGCCGGCGAGCCGGCATTGGTTCTGGCGCATTGCGCCTTGTGGCTCCAATGGGCGACTGTCAAAATTCCTTTGAACGCCCTGGCCGGCATCTGGAGCCGCCGGCCTGTTGTCCCAAAGCGTCGCCGAACAATTGCGGTTTGCGCCCGGAATTTAGTACGCTGGAACATTTAGGGAACCAGCTGAAAAAACCTTGTATTTCGATATGCCGGATTTGACCGGTTTACCGTAAACTTTCAAGACCTTGCCCGAGCGCGGGGGAAAAGAAAAGCCTTTAACGCGCGCCGACTCAGTGTTGCAATGGAATGACGACTGAGCCTTAAAAGGCGCTTAACGCTCTTTCGGCACATTCCGAATGTTCAATAGCGCCATTGCAAGCCTCAGAGCTAAATCTGAAACGCGGCGGCGCAATTGGTAATTGGCCAAAAGCGTTGTAAAAACAGATGGTTGTATCGGTGATGCGTATTAGAGTGAGCATTCGGTCGCTTTTTTGGGGTGTGGTTTTGAGCGTTTGCGCGCTAAACGCGCATGCGGCCGAGCTATTGAATGTGCGGTTCGGCCCAAATGGCGATCAGACCCGCGTTGTATTCGACATCAAAGGCGCGCCGAAATATGAGTTAAGCGGCGATGGCGCTGGTCAGGGACGCCTTATTTTAGAGTTTTCAGATGTGGCCGTTCGCTCAGTCCAAAAAGGACGCGGGAAGGGACATTTCCAGGCATATTCAATTGAGACCCCGTCAAACAAAAGCGCTCGCGCGACGCTGTCGTTAAAACGCTCCGCCAAATTAAAAGAAATATTTGTGATCGCCCCGCGGGGTGATGTGAAAAACCATCGTCTGGTGATCGATGTCGTCACCGCGTCCAAGTCGGCTTTTCTGAGCAGCCTACCCAAAAAATACACGGACTTGGCTGAGGTTATTGAAAAATCCACGGCGGACAAAACCGGGCAAAGCGATGTGAAGTCAGCGCCTACGCCGACCCTTGCGGTTCGACGGACGCAGCGGACCATCGCCGACGAAAACCAACAGAAATCCGTCAAACAGGCCAATGCGACCGGTGGAAACACGCGCTACCGGGTCGTTATTGACGCGGGCCATGGCGGCGCGGATCCGGGCGCAATCGGCCAGAACGGCACGCTTGAGAAAGAAATCACGCTCGCCGCCGCACTTGAATTGAAGGAAATTCTCAAAAAAACAAAGCGTTATGACGTTATTTTAACGCGCACCGGAGACGAGCGGTTGCGTCCGGCTGAACGGGAGGCGGCGGCCAGAGCCGCACGAGCAGACCTCTTCATCTCAATTCACGCCGACGCGCTTAGCGATCCGTCGGTTCGCGGCGCATCGGTTTACACCCTGTCGGAAGAAGGAACGTCACGATCTGAAAAAATCGCCCGTGAGGAAGGCAACTATGTTGTCCATGATCTCGATCTTCAAGAATTTGACGAGAATACCGGCAATTTGTTGTTTCATTTGGCGCAAAGCAGAAATCTGACCCAGTCATCGATTTTTGCGGAAAAATTAATCAAGAATTTGACGGGCCGGACAAAACTCGTGAATCGCACGCACAGACGGGGCGATTTACGCGTTTTGCTGGCCCCGGATGTCCCTGCGGTGCTTCTGGAATTGGCGTTCCTCTCCAATAAAGAAGACGAAGAGAATCTAAATTCGGCGGCCTGGCGAACGAAAATTGTGAAAGCCGTCGCCACGTCGATAAATCAGTATTTTGATGAGAAAAAGCCACGCAAACAGGCGAGCCGGGATGCGGCGGAGATCCGCTAAATCCGAGCATTTGGGGTTTGGGACCAATACCTGATTTAAATGCGCGCGATTTTTGCCTCGCTGTTGTCAGAATTGCGGGATAGGCGCAAAATACCCTCGCGCGAATTTAAAGGCTGAAGCCGGCGCAAGCTTGTGTGAATTTGGGGACAATCGAACGGCGTTTGGCCATGAGTGAACAAGACAAAAACCAGAGCAACAAAATGTCCGGCGGCGGTCAGCGACCCAGCAAATGGGGCGGCGACGACGCCGTGTTTGATCTCTCGCAGTCGGCGCGGATTGACGATGGCGTCGCCGATGAGAAGCCGGCGTCAACCGCGCCGGAAAAAACGGCGGCAAAAAAAGAAGCCGCGCCAGCGCCCGCTGCGGAAAAGCTGGCGGCGCCGAAACGAACAACCGCCGAAGCAAAAGCCGAAAAGCCGGCCCGTGCGCGCAAGAGCGATGGCGGCGGCGGAAGTCGCTGGGCGTTTGCGGTTCGGTTGTTGGGTATGGGTTTTGCGGTCGCGGCGATCGGCGTTATCGGCGCGGCGAGCTACGCATCCTGGTATTTGCATCAGCTGAGCAAAGACCTGCCGAATTATGAGCAATTGGCCGAATACGCGCCGCCGGTTACGACGCGCGTCTATGCCGGTGATGGAACCCTTGTCGCGGAGTTTGCGCGCGAGCGACGTTTATTCGTTCCGATTGAATCAATCCCCGATCACGTCAAACTCGCCTTCGTCTCAGCAGAAGACAAGACGTTTTTTGAACATGAAGGGCTCGATATTCGCGGGATCGTTCGGGCGCAGATTTCAAATATCTCCAATATTTTGCAAGGCCGCCGTCTCGAAGGCGGTTCGACAATCACACAACAGGTCGCGAAAAACTTTCTCCTGACCAGCGATCAACGACTTGATCGCAAACTCCGTGAAATGATGATCGCGCGGCGGATGGAAAAAGCGTTCACGAAGGATCATATTTTAGAGCTCTACCTAAACGAGATTTATCTTGGCAATCGGTCATACGGCGTCGCCGCAGCCGCGCTCAATTATTTCGATAAAGCGCTCGATGATCTGACGATCGAAGAAGCCGCTTATCTCGCCGCGATCACCAAGGGGCCAAGTAATTATCACCCGATCAAAAATGAAGACCGTGCGGTTGACCGGCGCAATTGGGTCATCGGGCGATTGGTCGAGGACGGTGTCATCAGCGCCGAAGACGGCGACACGGCGAAGCAGGCTGCGTTAGGTGCTGTCATTGCGCCGCCCCTTGGCGCGCGGGATTGGGCGTCTGAGTATTTCGCGGAAGAGGTCCGTAAGCAGATCGCTAATCTCTATGGCGTTGAGGCGCTTTATGATGGCGGGCTTGCTGTACGGACGAGCGTTGATCCGCAATTGCAAACGATCGCCGGTAAAGCGCTGCGCAAATGGCTCGTTGAGTATGACCAACGTCATGGTTGGCGCGGTCCCGTCGGTTCGGTTGAGATCGCTGACGATTGGGCGGAGACGTTTCCGGAAGATATTGAATCGCTGTTGGAAAACCAGACGCTTGCGGACGACTTGGCGCCCTGGCGCCCGGCAGTCGTTTTGACGGCGGACAGCAATGGGGCGACGATCGGGTTCGCCGACGGTTCGGAGGGCGTGATCGCCGCGGATACGATGTCCTGGGCGCGCGAACACATCTCCGCCAATGAACTCGGTGACAACGTCGCCGCAACGGGACAGGTGATCAAACGCGGCGATGTGGTTTACGCCGAACCGGTCGTTGCTGGTGGCCCGGCAGACGACGCTGTTGAAAGCGCTTCCTATCTTTTGCGTCAGGTGCCGGCGGTTAATGGCGGATTGATCGCAATTGATCCCCACACGGGACGTGTCCTTGCGATGGTCGGTGGTTTCTCGTTTCAATTGTCGGAGTTCAATCGGGCGCTGCAGGCGGAACGGCAGCCAGGCTCAACGTTCAAACCGTTCGTATACGCCGCAGCGCTTGATTCCGGCTATACGCCTTCGTCGACGGTTCTGGATGCGCCGTTCGTCGCGCCGAGCATTGATAGCTGGTATAAACCGGGCAACTATATTGAAGGGCGTTACGCCGGTCTGTCGACGCTACGCCACGGCATCGAAAAGTCGCGTAATACGATGACCGCCCGACTGGCGCAGGATCTCGGCATCGGCCGAATTATTGAATATGTTGACCGCTTCGCCTTGTCTGATCGGTTACCGCGCGAACTGGCGATCTCATTGGGCTCCGGCGAGACGACGTTAATGCGCATCACTGCCGCGTATTCCATTTTCGTCAATGGCGGTAAGCGGGTCGACCCCGCGATCATTGACCGTGTTCAGGATCGTACGGGCAAAACCATTTACCGCCGTGACACCCGCCAATGCGACCTTTGTAATGCGGATGACTGGAGCGAGCAGCCGGAGCCGCAACTGCCTGACGCACGCGAGCAGGTGATGGATCCGCGTACGGCTTATCAGATCACATCGATCCTTGAGGGCGTCGTCAAACGCGGCACCGGCTCGGCAATCCGGAAGGTGACCGACAAGCCGCTCGCGGGGAAAACGGGCACGACGAATGACTATAAAGACGCATGGTTTGTCGGTTTCTCGCCAGACCTCGCCGCCGGTGTGTTTGTCGGTTTTGACTTGCCTGAAACGCTTGGTCAGGGCGAAGCCGGCGGCAAAGTGGCGGCGCCCATTTTCGCCGATTTTATGACCCAGGCCCTCGCGGAAGAGGACGGCATCCCGTTCCGTGTGCCGTCGGGCATTCGATTGGTCCGCGTTAACGCCAAGACTGGCCGGCCGGCAAATTCCGGAGACGGCAATGTCATCCTGGAAGCATTCAAGGCGGAAGATGTTGTGGGCGGCGCGGACAATGCGGATGATCTCGTGCTCGATCCTTTATCCGCTGCGCCTGTCGAGCCAGTCGACTTTGATGAGTCGGATTTGAACGGTCTTTACTGACGGCCCGCATTCTCTTAATCAAATATTCGTTTGTCCTGATGCAGGGGCATTCTTTCATAATACGGAGTAATTCATGCGCGCAGAATTTGAAGCGCTCAGCGGTGAAATCAAGCAGTCGTTGGAACTGCTGAGGAGGCGTCTTTGACTGGGATGTCGCGAAGGAAAAGCTCGAACGCCTAAACGCAAAAGCGGAAGACCCAACGCTTTGGGACGATCCGGACGGCGCGCAACGACTGATGCAGGAGCGA
>JBCDAD010000037.1:0-21036 GCA_039186325.1 Pseudomonadota bacterium
TACTGGGCGTATCATTCTTTGGAAAAGCGTGATTTCGCATGGCCACACCGCGGGTGACTTGAAGATACACCAGAGCATCGCGCAGCCTGTTGCGACGGACAATCTCAAAAAATACTGTTGCAAGCGCGCGGTCCGTAATCGCGAGATTTATCTCTAATTCAGCAAGAGAACGGCGCAGTCTGGCAAAATGGCCCTTGGCATCCCAGAGCGCGCCATCAATGTGAAGGCAGACTTCATACACGCCATCACCGAATTGAAATCCGCGATCTTCAATATGGACCAAAGCGTCCTGGTTGCGAAGAAAAGCGCCGTTCACATAAGCAAGGCGTGACATTGATTACGATCTCCAGAATGCGACGCTAACGATAGCGAGCGCTGCAGCAGCCTCAAGCCGTCCGAGAATCATTCCGACAATTAGCACGATCTGCAGAAGCGGCGAAAATTGCCCATAATTCCCGCCGGCATCGGTCAACTCGAGAAGCGGTCCTGCGTTGCTGAGCGCGGCGGTAGCCGCCGCCGATGCGACTGACAGGTTTTGCCCGCCGATACACATCATTAAAAGGAGCGCACCAAGCGAGAGCGTAAACATCAAAAAATGCATCCACACACCTAACTCATTAGCAACACGCCTTTTGCCAAAAACAGCATTGGGCGCCGCCAGACGCCTGATTTCTTCTCTGGCGCGCCTTGTGATTACCAACCAGCGCAAAACCTTGAACCCACCCGCGGTCGAAACAGCAGCGCCGCCGATAATGGAAGTCACCAGCGCGGCGACAAGCGCAGGTTTTTCACCCAGAAAAAAACCGTTGGTCGAGACTGCTGAAGCAGCATTAAGCATTTGTTGCGGGAAATCAGACGCCCCTTCAGCTCCTGCCATAATCCAAAACAAAACTCCTACCCAGAGAACGATAAGCAAGTAAGCATTAGTTTCGATATCCCGCGATCGCTGAGTTCCTTGCCGAAGAATATTGACCATCACGACAAAATTAGCACCGCCAAAAAGTAAAAATGGAAAGACGACACCATGCACAGTTGGCGAAAATCCATTAATTCCATCGGTATGCGGAATAAAACCGCCTGTCGATACCAAAGACATTGCCATAACCGAAGCTTCGAGAATAGGCGAACCGGCGACAGCCAATGCCACGAACGCCAAAAATGTCAAAAGCGCATATAACGGAAGAAACGCGCGCAGAGCCGCCATTAAGGGCCTGATATAGGAGGAATCTTCACCTCGGGCGAATGGCGGCAGCAACGTATCAATCCCAATAAAAGCGGGACGTATGAAAATCGCAGCCGCTGTAGCCAGCGACGCCAAGCCCCCAAGCCACTGGAGTTCAGCACGCCAGAACATTTCAGCGCTATTTGCGATGGCGGCTTCTTTGTTTATCCACGCGCCTGTCGTTGTCAGTGCAGATACTGCTTCGAAATATGCCTCTAACGGCGTAAGGCCGCCGGCATGAAACGGTATTGCCGCAAAAACTGGCGTGACGACCCAACCCAGCAGGATCAACCCAAGCGCCGCCCTCACACGCGGCGCGCCCGCTCGTTTTGCACTGGCGAACAACGCGCTCACACCAAAGAGGATAGTTACCGCTGCGCCGACTAAAAACCCAGCCATGACCTCCTCGCGATAAAAAACAGCCAGTGCCAACGGCGCCATCATCGCAATACCGAGTATGACAAGCAGCAAACCAAGCCCGCGGATGACACTGATAAGACCCAAGCAACCTTCCTTTCGATTGTCAGGTCAAAAATATTCGATGCCGACACGGAACATCTTCTCAACGTCCGCTACGTTTTCACGCATCGCCATCAATACAATCCTGTCGTCTGGGTTAATGACAGTATCTCCCGACGGCATCAACACCTCGTTATTTCGGTACACAGCGCCGATCATAACCCCTTCCGGTAAGTCAGCGTCACGGAGCGGTTTGCCCACCAGAGGCGATGTCTCTAACGCAATAGCATCAATCAGCTCAGCCTGGCCGTCTGACAAAGAAAATACGCCTTTTATCCGACCACGGCGCATATATTGTAGTATCGTGGAAATTGTTGTCGATCTGGGGTCAACAAAGCGGTCAATTCCCACAGCTTCAGACAGCGGCCCGTATTCCTGGTCATTAACCAGGGCCATGGCCCGCCGGGCGCCTTCTCGTTTTGCGACCACAGACGACAGGACATTGACTTGATCGTTGTCAGTAACCGCAACTACCGTTTCGGCATCACCAATCCCCGCTTCTTTCAGGATTGCGCGGTCCAATCCATCCCCTTGCAGCACGACGGTTCGGTCGAGCTCTTCTGCAATAAATTCTGCTCGCACTCGGTCTCGCTCGATAACCCGTATGCGCATTGAATTTGTTTTCTCAAGCCCCTTCGCAACAAAAAAACCAACATTTCCGCCGCCGATGATAATGACCCTTCGCGCCTGACGTGAGTAATCGCCCATGATCTCTATTGCACGAGGTACGTCCACGCGATCAGCAATAAAGAAAATCTCATCGCCAATCTCTAATTGATCTTCGGCATGCGAGCGCCACATCTTGCCGTTGCGCCTAATGGCGACAATTGTGATTTTTAAATCCGGAAAAAGTTCAGCGATCTGTCGTAGTGGCGTATCGACAATCGGACAATCTTCTTTAAGCCGTACGCCAACCGCCCAGATGCGCCCTTCGGCGAAAGACTTCACTTCAAATGCGCCCGGAGTTGCAAGTCTCTGGATGATCGCCTCGCTGACTTCCCGCTCCGGCGAAATTACGACATCAATAGGCATATGATTGCGACTAAAGAGATCGGAATACCGCGGAGCCAGGTATTCCTGGGCCCTCACGCGCGCTATTTTTGTCGGAACATTAAACAAGGTGTGTGCGATTTGACATGCAATCATGTTCACTTCGTCGGAAAACGTCACGGCGATAATCATATCCGCTTCACGCGCACCGGCTTCCTCCAGAACCTCTGGAAATGCGCCATTGCCGACAATGCCGACGACGTCTAACCGCTCGGCAACTGACCTAATAAGCTCCTTCGACTGATCGATTACGGTCACGCTGTTGTTTTCACGTGACAGACGCCGAGCAATCCCGACGCCAACGCGACCAGCACCACAAATAATGACCCGCATGGGTATTCAGCCTCCCGGCAAGCCTGTCATTGCAAGCCTAGTTCTACGCGCTTTCCGCCCGCTGCTGGCCACTAACACCCAAGGCTTTTAATTTTCTGTGCAAAGCAGAACGTTCCATGCCGATAAAAGCGGCGGTTCGCGAAATATTCCCGCCAAAACGATTGATCTGAGCTATTAAATATTCGCGCTCAAAGCGCTCCCGCGCCTCTCGCAACGGCAAGGAAATGATTTGCTCCAGGCCCTCGCCCGCTGGAATAGTCAGTCCTTGATCAATGATCTCAGCAGGTAAATGTTCACAGGTAATTTCATCTGTTGGATCAAGCCCCATCAAAATCATTGTTCTCTCAATGACGTTCCGAAGTTGTCTAACGTTTCCAGGCCACGGATAGGTTTGCAGCGCAGCCATGGCTTCGCTTGAGATTGGCCGTTTTGGCAGCCCTGATGATCGAGCGATCCGATCAACGAAATACGCTGATAAAGCCGGAACATCATCACGGCGCTCGTCAAGCGATGGCGCGTCAATCGAAACAACATTTAGACGATGATAAAGGTCTTCTCGAAAGCGCCCCTCGTGTGCATCAACGAGTAAGTCGCGAGAGCATGTTGAAATAATTCGTACATCAACAGAGACCGGGGTTTCACCACCAACGCGTTTGAATTTCTGCTCATGTAGTACGCGCAAGATTTTTCCTTGCGTTTCCAGTGGCATGTCACCGATCTCATCGAACATGAGCGTTCCGCCGTGGGCCTGCTCCATTAAGCCGATTTTTCTCGGTTTTCCGTCACCGCCTTCAACACCGAATAGTTCATCCTCCATACGTTCTGGCGAAATGCTGGCCGCACCCACAACGACAAAAGGACGTGTCGAACGGTCCGACGCAGAGTGAAGCATTCGAGCAATGACTTCTTTGCCGGAACCCGCAGGCCCCAAAATCAAGACCCGCGAGCGTGCATTAGCGACTTTCTCAATAACAGATCGCAATGATGTAATTACGTTGGAAGAACCGACTAAACCCCATTCGGGCGCCCGTTCGCGCAACTCGGTATTCTCGCGATGCAGGCGCGCAGCTTCAAGAGCGCGATTAACGACCAAAACCAGCCGGTCAGCGTTGAAGGGCTTTTCAACAAAATCGTAGGCGCCCTTCTTGATGGCCGCGACGGCCGTTTCAATCGTTCCGTGACCGGAGATAATGACTACCGGCAACTCTGGGTGGAGCGTTTTGAGATCCTCTAAGATTTCGATCCCATCTTTTTCTGACCCCTGAAGCCATACATCAAGAATTACAAGTGCAGGCAATCGGTCGCGCACGGCCGCCATGACAGATTGGGAATCCGATGCGGTACGAGGTTCGAACCCCTCATCCTCAAGGATGCCCGCAACCAACTCGCGAATATCTGCCTCATCGTCCACAACCAAAACGTCGATACTCATATCGTTCTTCCTCTCGGCGAGTATTTACTCAGCAGCTGCAGGGCGCGCTGGCGCTTCTACATTTTCAGTCAACAATACATTCTCGCGGGCTAAAGGAAGCCGGATAGTTATGCGAGCCCCAGTGTCGCCGAGCGTCGTATCGTCAAGAAATTCAAGAACACCGCCATGCTCTTCGACAACTTTCTTCACAATAGCCAGTCCAAGTCCGGTCCCCTTGTCACGTGTCGTCATGTAAGGTTCTGCGAGGCGATGGCGCTCCTTGTCTGGAAGACCGACACCATTATCCGTAATTTCGATAATTGACGAATGGTCGGCGCTCGACAGCCTTACGTGTATCTGCGGCGGTGGACCCTCATCTGACTTCGCCAACCGCGCACCGATCGACTCAGCAGCATTTTTTAATAGATTTGATAACGCCTGAACCATCAACCTACCGTCGCAATTTGCTTCAATTAACCGGTCAGGTGTCTCGACTTCAAAATGAATATCTGGAAACGCAACTTTCTGCGGAAATACAGCCGCACGAATTAACTCCGCTAATGCCTGGTTTTCAATTACGGGTTTTGGCATGCGGGCAAACGAAGAAAATTCATCGACCATTCGGCCAATATCATTCACTTGGCGTATAATCGTTTCTGTACACCGGTCAAAGATTTCCGGATCAGTCTCGATTTCATTTTTGTATTTCCTCCGTAAACGTTCAGCCGATAATTGAATGGGCGTCAGAGGGTTCTTGATTTCATGAGCAATTCGCCGGGCCACATCGCTCCAGGCCGTATTTCGTTGAGCGGCCACCAACTGCGTAATATCATCAAACGTAATCACATATTCCGCGTCGCCCTCGCCGGACTCTTTCTCGATACGGACGTTAAGCGTCCGTGTCCTTCCATCTCGCGTGAAATCGACTTCTCCTGCAACAGCTTGCATCGGCGCGTTGTTGGCCTGCGTGAGAAGCGTTTCTAATTCCGGCATTAAAACGTTGATGTTTGCGCCGCCAAGCTTGCCAACATCTTCGTTCAAAAGCGCCGCTGCCGACTTGTTGGCGATCGCAATCCGCCCGTCGCTGGTCACGCCAAGCACTCCGGCGGAAACACCGGAAAGAACAGCCTCGGTAAACCGTCGGCGGTTATCAAACTGACGGTTCGTATCGATGAGATCGTCGCGTTGGGTCTGAAGCTGCGCGGTCATGTGATTCATCGCCCGAGCGAGAGCGCCAAGTTCACCATCATCCTTGTGAACCTCGACGCGTGCGCCAAGATCTCCGGAAGATACGCGATCAGCCATCCCGACAAGGCGACCAATCGGCTGAACGATGCGCGTCGCCGCCCACAGCGCCGCCCAAATCGCCCCGAACAAAATGATCGTCGCTAACACAAGGTAGCCAGCAAGAAATACTCGCTCCAATCGAGAGCGCCCTAAAACCGCCTGATCCCAGTCTCGAATAACGTCGCGCACACCTAACAATGGCGATGCGGTCTGGGCGCCGACGGCCTCATAAACAATGAGAAAACCCTCATTGTAATATCCCAATGACAAAGCGCCCTGAAAATAGTCGTAGACTTCGTCGTCACTTGCGCCAAAGAAAAATAACTCGCCTGGCTTGCCATTTTCTTTCAAATTTTCGAGGTCCTGCATCGACGGGATAGCGTAAACGCCCTGATCGACCTCTTCGCTAATAATCAATCGGCCATCACCATCCAGTATGTAGATCGCCGCCAGATTGTGGAAATCCGCCAAGTCATAAATGTATTTGCGAAAACTGATTGGCGTCTGCTCAAATCCGACCCCAGAATTTTCTTGACGTCCGATATCAAAGGAGATTGCGCGAACACGCCGCTTCAAATCATCTGCACGCAGCGCAATTAAACCATTGGCTAGGTCTCGCGCCGTATTTTGATAATTATCAATTCGCTCACTGAAAACATCATTCAGGCTCGCGCGCAGAATTGTTAGGGCGAACAAAAAAGCGATAATGGCGGGCGCGACAGCAAGCAGTGAAAATAGTCCCACCAGTCGCATATGCGTGCGCGAACCCGCCAGCTGATTCCGGCGATCGCTCCAAACATGAAATAGTCGCAAGCCCACTAGCGAAGCGAAACCCGCGGCGATCACCACATTACCGATGACCATCGCCATCAGGAATGAGCGATCCACGTCCTCAACCAGTGGAGACATCAAGAACCAGGTGGAAAAGAACGCAAAAACGCAGGCGGTCGCCAGCGCCGCGCCCACTATTGTGTTCGACAGGACCCACCGTGGAACAAAGCGCGTATTCAGCTTGTCAGCCTTGTTCTCTGATCTTGCGTCTGAACTCAAACCGCAATTCCCAATGCAACCGCCTACGCAACTCTCGGCTCCTCATGGAGCTGTGAATTTCCACTAATTTGTTCGGCTTCAACGCAGAATTCGCGCCAGCGACCTGTAATTGAATACGCAACCCTGCTCCGATTGTTGCAGAAAATCAACACAAATGTTGCGAAAATGACGCAGGCTGCTCAAGCGGCGTTTAGGAGCGATCCGATACAGCCGTTGTAGATATTCCTCAGCGCTTCGATCACGCGATCCGGAGATGACATTTGGCAAACGCGAGCTCTTGCGGTTCGCCGTTGAACAAATTCAATTTGCAATGGGACGTGATCAATATAGGCGGCAATGTGCTTCCGGGCCATGCGGACCCCGAGCGGCGCGCCATAATGATCGAGCATGTCCCGATAGTGCTCAATGGCCATCTCCAGGCATTCTTCAATCGACGGCTCGTCGATTTCGTCCGCGTCATGCAATAGCGCATCAGCTATTGCTCCCGGCAACCACGGACGTCCAACTGCGGCGCGTCCGATCATAACGCCATCCGCGCCCGATACCCTTTGTGCGTCGCGCGCGCTTGCCAGGTCGATTATGTCGCCGTTAACGATAACTGGAATTGAAACAGCGTCTTTTACCGATCTTACGGCGGCCCAATTTGCAGCGCCCTTATAAAAATCGTTTCTTGTACGCCCGTGGACGGTAACCAGCGCAACGCCGGCTGCTTCGGCCCGCTCGGCCAGTTCTGCGGCATTGAGTGAATGCCAATCCCAGCCCAGGCGCATTTTTAACGTTACTGGTTTCGATGTGCCGGAAACTGTTGCTTCGATCAAAGAGACGGCGAGGTCGAGGTCTCGCATTAAAGCGGAACCCGAAAGCGCTCCGGTTACCTGGCGCGACGGGCACCCCATATTGATATCAACAATGTCAGCACCAGCTTGTTCGGCCAACTGCGCGCCAAGCCGCATCCATTTTGGTTCGCGGCCGGCCAGTTGAACAACAAATGGACTGATGTTCTCATCTCCTGCAGCGCGACGCACCACATCGGGTCTTTTATTCGCAAGTTCGCGGCAGGCGACCATCTCGGAAACAACCAACCCCGCGCCGCGACGGTGAACCGCACGGCGAAAGGGTAAATCGCTCACCCCGGACATCGGCGCCAGGGCGACCGGGTTTCGTAAAGGGTTGTCAGCGATTGAAATCATTGCTCTTTTCAGACCACAAAATCGGACTTAATGCTCCTTAAGCAATACAGCAATCAGATTTTTTGGTGCACGCATCAATGGTACAGGACGCAACGATCGCGATCATCGTCGCCGCCGGCCGGGGCTCGCGAGCTGGCCCGGGCGGGCCAAAACAATATCGTCTTCTGTTGGACAGGCCAGTTATCGCATGGACCATAGAGGCGTTCGCAAAATCAGCCGCCGTCGATGCGATCCGTGTAATTATTCATCATGACGATCACGAAGCATACGTAAACGCAATTCGCGACGTTGACCATGCTGGCAAACTGATGGCCCACGTCATTGGCGGGGCGGAACGTCAGGATTCGGTCCGGCTAGGCTTGGAAAGCTTTTCAGACATGCCACCGGAACGGGTTTTAATTCACGATGCAGCCAGACCGTTTGTCGACAATGGGACGATCGCGCGGGTTTGCGACGCGCTCGCACGAAACTCCGGTGCAATCGCAGCCCTGCCGATCCATGACACTATCAAGCGGGCTGATGAAAATGGCCTGATTTCCGAGACAACACCGCGCATTGGCATGTGGCGAGCCCAAACGCCGCAGGGCTTTCGCTATGCAGATATTCTCGCCGCTCACCGCAGCTATCAATCCGAAAGCGCAACCGATGATGCAGCGATAGCAGAGATGGCGAACATCGACGTCGCACTCGTTCTGGGCTCTCCTGACAACATGAAAATTACCCAAGCAGATGATTTCGGCATGGCGGAAGTGATCCTTCAACGAAAGAACACAATGAAAGAATATCGCACCGGGCATGGCTTTGATGTCCATGCCTTCGAGCCGGGAAGCGGGATTATTTTGTGTGGGGTGGATATCGCGCACACTATGAAATTAAAGGGCCATTCGGATGCCGACGTAGGCATGCACGCTTTAACAGACGCCATTCTCGGCGCTCTGTCGGCCGGCGACATCGGCAGTCACTTTCCGCCTTCTGACCCAAAGTGGAAAGGCGCGCCGTCGCATGTTTTCTTGGATAAGGCGAGAGAGTTAGTTTCGGAACGCAACGGCGAGATCACGCACTGCGACGTCACAATTATCTGCGAGGCGCCAAAAATTGGGCCGCACCGAGCCGCCATGTCCGAAGCTCTAGCCCGCATACTCAAAGTAGATGTTTCTCGCCTATCGGTAAAAGCAACCACTACGGAGCAATTAGGATTCAATGGCCGCAAAGAAGGTATATCAGCGATGGCGACGGCCACCCTCGCATTGCCGATAGATAGCTAAAACCTAGTGCAACAATCCGAACTTTACCGCCTCGCCCAATCGGTCATTGACGCAGCAATGTCCAAGGACCTGCTCATCGCTACGGCTGAATCCTGCACGGGCGGTCTTATAGCAGGCGCATTGACCGAAATTCCGGGATCATCTGCCGTTTTCGACCGTGGATTTGTCACCTATTCTAACGAGGCCAAGACCGACATGCTGGACGTCCAAAGTGAATTAATCGCAGCCGAGGGCGCCGTAAGCGCTGGCGTCGCCGAAGCCATGGCGAGCGGCGCCATTGAGCGCTCCCGGGCAAATCTCGCTATCTCCGTGACCGGAATTGCTGGACCTGGCGGCGGCGCCCCGGACAAACCCATCGGGTTGGTTTGGTTTGGCGCCGCCACAGTGACGCGCACAAAGTCCTACAAGCGTCACTTTGCAAACGAAGGTCGCAATGAGATACGCAGCAATACGGTCGCGGCGGCCCTTGAAGACCTGTTGGACTTGATCAAGAACTCAAGCCCTAATTGAAAATTTCATCAATACGACTTTGGGCGATAGGATGATAACCGGGTCTTGCGCGATCATAGATATTCTTGGCCCAGCCGCGACGGTCATTTTTAACAAGTGTTTGATAAAGCCGATAAATGAATTTGCCGCGACCAACACTGAGCAAAAACTGTTCAAGCGGCGCAAATGCGGGCTCGTAGTTGGCGACAATCGCTTTCAAATACCACACATTGGCAATTTCTGCATTCTGCGCATTACTCAAATCGAATCGGGCGTCTAGGGCTTCGAATTGCTCCAATGGCAGATCATCTGGCAGCCCATTAATGAAGTGCAACCACTCATGCGTCGTCCATGCTTCGGTTTGAATATCATTAGCGTCGCCACCAGAAAGCCAAATCGCCTGTTGGTCCGACACTTTCTCAAACGCGTCCGATTGCGGATCCTCAACCGTTAAAGGCAAGCCGGGCTCATATATCCAGGCCTCAATTTCTTCCCGCGTTACTGCATCAGGATCCTTCGCCCACAGATTATCAGCAAAATAGGGCAGGAAGTCTTCCGTCGTAATCGCCTGAAATGCAAAATCACTGAAATACCGCTTCACGAACGTGTCAAATGTCTCTCGTCCGAAGCGTTCTTCCAGAAACTTTAGGAAAAACATGCCGCCCGCATAGGATACTTGCGAAAACGCATCATCTGGGTGCGCCAGGTCTTCCGGCATTTTGAAAGCTGTCAGTGCTGGACGCTCCGCCTCTTCGATGTCGCGTTTCAAACTCTTCAGATCAAGAGAACGTTCCATTGTCGCGCGATCGACCCCATACAAGGCTTCCATAATTCGGTTTTCAACATAGGACGTGAAACCTTCATTCAGCCACGCGTCTCGCCAGGTCGCATTCGTTACTAAATTACCCGACCAGGAATGGGCGAGTTCATGGGCGACCACATTTGTGAGGCTTTTGTCGCCAGCAACAAGTGTTGGCGTTAAAAACGATAATCGTGGGTTTTCCATACCGCCAAATGGGAAACTCGGAGGCAGCACCAGCATGTCGTAACGGTCCCACAAATAAGGGCCGTAATAAGCTTCGCTGACTTCCATCATTTTCGGCGTATCGGAAAACTCATCAGCCGACGCGCTAAGGATATAATTCTCAGCATACACGGCTATTTGGTCGTCAATATCTATCAGATCGATATCTCCAACAGCGATCGCGATGAGATATGACGGAATAGGCTGCGGCATCTCAAATCGATAATCGCCGTCAAGCGGGCCGCGATCCTGGTTCGCGCTCATCAACGCCCGTAATCCTGGCGGTGTCTTTATATTCGCGGAATAGGTAATTCTTACCGCTGGCGTATCCTGCAATGGGGCCATTGTGCGTGCATAAAGCGGCTGGAACTGGCTGAACAGGAACGGACTTTCGCCATTGGCAGTTTGCTCTGGGTTCAGCCATTGCAAGCCCTCTGCTTCGGGACTTGTACGATAGGAAATTTCGATTTTCTCATATTGAGAGGGGAGTTCGATTTCCATTGGAGAGCCAAGTAGCGGATCTTGCTGGCCAATTTTATAATCTAGCGCAACAGGCCCCTCATTCGTAATGGCGGAAACGCTATCAACCGTTAACTGATTGGTATCCAGAATAAGTCGGCTTGCCTCGGGATCAATATAATTCACTGTCAGAACAACCGAGCCCTTTAGCACTTTGACGTCGAAATCTGCAGTCAGATCAAAATCGACATGACGAACAACCGCTTCATGGTAATTTGCGTAGGTGAATTTATCGCGTTCAGTCAGGTCAATTTTCGCCGCCCAGGCTGCGCGTGCATCTGCGACACGCTGGTCCAGCGCAGCCTCTTCCTCTAGCTCTACCGGGGCTGGTTCGGTCACTTTCCGTTCTCGCGAGTCATTTCCGCAGGACGTGAGAGCCAAGGCGATCATGGCCGAGCCGGCGAACCAAACCGATTTCATATTTGACCTCGTTGTCTTTGATCTGATTTCATGAACCCTATTCGCTCGCGATATGGCGAGCAAGCATTTCGCCCGAACATCAGTCATGCTAAACAGCCAAATTTTCTGATGGTGATGAATCAATGAAGTTTTCTTCAGGACGGGCGTTTAAAGAGTGGCCACAACGCGCGGTGACTGTTTTCGGCATGTCGGGCGTGGGCAAGACAAGCCTTGCGCAAGTTTTGCGCCGCGAGAGTTGGTTTCATTACTCAGTCGACTATCGAATTGGCACGCGATATCTCGGCGAAGAAATTGTCGATAACTTTAAGCGGGAGGCCATGAAGACGCCTTTGTTGCGCTCTCTTCTCATGTCCGACTCCATAACAATATCGTCCAATATTCGCTTTGAGAATTTGTCGCCATTGTCAACTTTCCTCGGCGCACCAGGCGATCCGGAAAAGGAGGGGTTATCTTTCGCTGAGTTCAAAAGGCGTCAGGAGCTGCACCGAAAGTCGGAAATCGCGGCAACAATCGAAACCGAGTCTTTTATTGGAAAATCTCGCGATATCTATGGCTACGAACACTTCATTTGCGATGCGTCCGGATCATTATGCGAGATTGTCGACCCGGACGATCAATCAGACCCGGTTTTGAATGCCCTCGCCGCCTCCACGATCCTCGTTTACATACGTGGCCCAAAATCCCATACGCACACTTTAGTGGACCGCTTCCGGGCAAACCCAAAACCTATGTACTACAATCCAAAGTTCCTCGAAGAAAAATGGGCTGAGTATCTCCACACGAACCAAACAAGACCCGAGCACGTCGATCCCTCAGATTTCGCCATTTGGGGTTTTGAGGCGCTCATCAAAAGACGCCAGCCTATTTACGAATTGATCGCAGAAAACTGGGGTTATACAATTGAAATGTCTGATATTGCCCAGATTTCAACCGCCCGTGATTTTATAGAGCGGCTCGGCGCAGAGATCGACCGTAAATCGACCAAATAAGCGAAAGGCCTATCTGGTCAAGCCTTTGCAAGGCTCCTATTTACTTAGTCGCCATGATCAGTTTGGACAAAATAGATCGCTTTGATGCGCCGAAAATCGACTTGGGCGTCCCAACTGGAACACGCGTTGTGGTTGCTATGTCGGGCGGTGTTGACTCCTCTGTGACAGCGGCTCTCTGCAAAATATCCGGTTATGATGTCGTCGGCGTCACCTTGCAGCTCTATGATCATGGCCTGGCAATCCAGAAAAAGGGCGCATGTTGCGCCGGACAGGATATTCAAGACGCCCGGCGCGTCGCGGAAGCCATGGATTTTCCGCATTATGTTCTCGACTACGAGAACCGCTTCACCGACTCCGTAATGGATGATTTTGCCGACACCTATCTTGCCGGCGCGACGCCAATTCCATGCGTGCGGTGTAATGAGCAAATAAAATTCAAAGATCTGCTGGAGACGGCCCGGGATCTTGGCGGCGCCTGTATGGCGACGGGTCACTACATCCGCCGCGTTGTAGGCCCCCGTGGTCCCGAACTCCGCCGCGCCATGGATGCAAATAAAGATCAAAGCTATTTTTTGTTTTCGACCACACGCGAACAACTGGAGTATTTGCGATTTCCATTGGGCGAAATGCCGAAAGAGAAAGTTCGGCGTATAGCAGGCGCCCTTGGCCTCGCCGTCGCGGATAAACCGGATAGCCAGGACATCTGCTTCGTGCCGGAGGGAAAATACGCCTCTGTTGTAGAACGCCTGCGGCCTGGCGCCTCGACGCCAGGCGAAATTGTGCATGTTGACGGGGCGGTCCTGGGAAAACACCCGGGGATTATTCACTATACGGTGGGCCAACGCCGGGGCCTTGGCGTTGCAACCGGCGCGCCCCTTTTCGTTGTTAAGCTTGAGCCAGAGACGCAAAAAGTCATTGTTGGCCCGCGCGAAGCCTTAATGGTGACCGAGATATCGTTGAAAGATGTAACGTGGATCGGGGACGGAAGTGGCGACGCGGCCGCCCGCGCCGGCGCCGCTTTGGCCGTGAAAGTGCGTTCAACCCGACCACCGAAATCTGCAACCTTGGCTTGGCGAGAAGGCGACCCGCACCCCTGGCGCGTGCATCTGGACGAGCCGGAAGAAGGCGTGGCGCCAGGACAAGCATGCGTATTTTATTCCGGTGAAATCGGTCATGATCGGATCCTCGGCGGCGGCTGGATTGCGGCGGCGCGACAGGATGGTTTGGCGTGAAGGTCACAATCGATCGAATTTCGCGCCAGCATGTCGATTCTTGGACTGAGCTGTGGCGAGGCTACCTGGCTTTTTATGAGCAGCCCTTTCGAGCAACCGCAGCGCAATCTCTATTTGAACGATTATGCCGCGGGGCGCCACATTTTGGATTTGTTGGTGTGGTCGACGGTAACGTTTGCGGATTAATCCACGCACTTCCTCATGCGTCCACATGGTCCGAGGCTGGATATGTTTACCTTGAAGATCTGTTTGTCGCCGAAGAAATACGTGGGCGCGGCGTCGCTCGCGCTTTAATTCAAGCCGTATATGACGAGGCGGACCAATGTGGGGCTACTCGTGTCTACTGGCACACCGAAGAAACAAACGAACGCGCACGACGACTTTATGACACGCTTGCCCGCGTCAGTAACTTCGTTCAGTACCGACGCGCGTAATTTGTCGAACTTTCATACCCAATGGCGAAAAAACTCAAATATGACTGCGTAAAGTGCACGGCTTATTGCTGCAGTTACACTCATATTCCCACCTCAAAATCTGATATCGAACGCCTGGCAAAGTTTCATAAAGTCACTGAAGATCAGGCGAAACGCCGGTTTACCAAGAAAGGTGACGAAGAAAATCCGCGTGTACTCCGTCATCAAACCGACGAACACTATAGCTCTGTCTGCATGTTCCTGGATACTGATACGCGCGATTGCACGATTTATGACGGTAGACCCAAAATTTGCCGTGAATTCCCAACGCAGAAACGATGCGGATATTATGAGTTTCTGATTTGGGAACGCGAAGTGCAAGACGATCCGAATTGGATAGCAACGACAAATTGATATGACCGAACGGGCGGATGTTATCGTAATAGGCGCGGGCGTCGTCGGGCTCGCTGTAGCCGCTGCAATCGCCCGTTCCGGTCGCGACGTGATTGTAGCGGAAAAACACGACGCCTTTGGTACGGAAACGTCGTCGCGAAACTCTGAAGTTATTCACGCTGGCATTTACTATAAGCCTGAGGGTATGCGCGGACGGCTCGCCGTTAAGGGGCGAGACGCGCTATACGCCTATTGCCGGGAGCATCGTGTCAATCATGATCGTTGCGGCAAGCTAATTGTGGCTTTTGGCGAGGACGAGAAAGCAAGACTGGGCCCGATCATAAAAAATGCCGAGCAAAACGGCGTAGACGACCTTGAATTAGTGTCCGCGGAGCGCGCCCGCGAGATCGAACCAGGGATCGATTGCACGGCCGCGATATGGTCACCATCCACGGGTATTGTCGATAGCCATGGACTAATGATCGCTCTGCTCGGCGATCTGGAAGAGGCGAGCGGCGCAATTGCCTTGTCGACGCCAGTAGTTGCCGGCGAGGTAAAAGATGATGGGATAAAGCTTCAATTCGGCGGCAATGATCCAATCAGCCTTCACGCCAAAAGCGTAATCAATTGCGCTGGCCTTTGGAGTGATCAAGTTGCGCGATCAATAATCGGTATACCAATAGAAACAATACCAGAAATTCAGTACGGAAAAGGCCAATACTTCGCCTATTCTGGAAAAGCGCCATTCACAAAACTGATCTATCCATTACCGACGCCAGATTCACAGGGTGTACACTATACGCGCGATCTTGGCGGACAAGGTAAACTCGGGCCGGATCTTTCTTATGTTTCGTCCAATGAGGACTACGATGTAGATGCCGCTCGATTGCAACAATTTGCTGCATCGGCGCGAAAATTCTGGCCTACCCTGGATGAAACTCGCCTTGTGCCCGGTTATTCTGGAATCAGACCGAAAATAGCGGGCCCCGGCCAAGAGGGCGACTTCACGATACTGGGCCGAGAGACGCACGGGATAAACGGTTATGTCGGCTTACACGGTATTGAGTCGCCCGGGCTCACCACATGTCTCGCCATTGCAGAATATGTTGCAGACGCAATCGCGTGAAACAACTTGCGACTGACGTACGGGATCGCTATAGACGCTCGCTGGTGATTTATCGGAATTCTAGACGCCAGTTTGGAATCGAGATGGCTGGGTAGCTCAGTTGGTGAGAGCGCAGGATTCATAACCCTGAGGTCGGGAGTTCAAATCTCCCCCCCGCCACCATCCATTCTCAAAATTTGCAATACCGCGCGGCTAGGCAATGATATCCGGCAACATGGCGTCCTTGGCGGCCTGTATTCGGTCCTTTATCGCCAACTTCTTCTTTTTCAATCGCGCAATCGATAATCTCTCGTAGGGCGCGTCACGCTCAAGCGCCGAAATTGCGTTGTCTAAATCCCGATGTTCTTCTTCTAAGCGTGAGAGTTTGATCGCCAATGCTTCGTCATTCGCGCCTGTGAAATCCGCTTCTGCCGCGGCAAAGCGGTTTAGCGTTTTCTGGCGTTCTGTATCGCTGCTCCCAAGATCACCAATTTTGTCATCAGTCATTAATGCATCTCGATCTTCGTATAGCTTCGCAGGATCGTATCCTCGCATAAGCGAGCTAATTCCGCGATTATTCTGTCGAATTCACGTCTGGCCGTTTTGTCGGTAAAACTCGCAACCGCAAATTGAAGATTGTCGGTTGCAAATTCTGCGATATTTCTGCGCCCAACGTCATTCGTTGCGACAGCGTGTTTATCGATGACATGATCCAACTCATCCATTAGCGCCCTCTCCGCTTCTAACTCCGCTGACAAAATGGCTTCGCGAACGTGCTTCTTGTTTCCTTCTAAAGGTTTAGTATTGGATACAGGAACTAACTTCCGAGCAGTGCGCAAAGCCACCGTTACTTCTCCGGCCCACCCGTCAACCATGGAATGCATCTCGTTAACCAATTCCGGATGCACATATACCCCTCTCTCCGACAACCGAAGGAGGGCAAAAGCAAGACACACATTGGCTCCGAACTTATCTTGCAGCGTCAGCATACACTCTTTTATACCGGGCCTCGCATAAAGCGTCGACGCCCAAGAAAAAAGTGAAGTCTCAATACCCGTCATAAATCTGAGGTAGCGTTTTGTCGGCGACCTTTTTCAAGGTCCTCACCCCATCTTCTTGTCAACGGGGATTTAACACCAAACAAATCTAATGCGCGGCCTACGGATTGATTAATTAATTCATCTACCGAAGAGGGTTCGACATAAAACGCCGGCAATGGTGGTGCTATGATCGCACCCATTTCAGTCAACTGCGTCATCGTACGTAAATGACCAAGATGAAACGGCGTTTCGCGAACCATCAGGACCAAAGTGCGGCGTTCTTTCAACACGACATCCGCGGCACGCGTAATTAGTGTTGAAGTCACGCCAGTTGCAATCTCCGACATTGTTTTAACTGAACACGGTGCAATGAGCATCCCCTCAGTTTCAAAAGACCCCGAGGCAATGGGGGCCCCAATATCGCCAATAGAATACCGAGCATTCGCCTTTTCTGCGAGCACGTCCGCATTGACGCCAAGCTCGTATTTTAGGGTCATTTCCGCCGCGCGCGTAATAACGAGGTGGCGCTCGATATTGGCTTCCGATAACGCTTCAAGCGCCCGAAGCCCGTAAACGACCCCGGACGCACCTGTCACGCCGATGATTATCCGTTTTTCAAAAACCATATATTAGTCAATACTTTGGCCCAATCTTCGAACTTTTCAAGCCCGGCATGCCGGCTATCATGGTTTATTTCGGATCACACACTTTCTCGTGACATGCATCCCGGCAGTGTGCTTAAGTGTTGGCGTTTAAACTCATCAGGAGGTCAATATGGCGATGAAGGCTCATTTGGAATCGCTCGCGCAGCGGCACGAAGAGCTCAAAACAACAATAACGGAAGAGATGAAGCATCCCAGTCAGGATGAAAACCGAATTGTTGAACTGAAACGCCAGAAGCTAAAAATTAAAGACCAACTCGAAAACCTAAAACAGCAGTCTAAGTTGAATTAAGCCTAATAAAAATCTGTCGCAATTGAGCCGTACCGATTGGTGCGGCTCAAACCATTCAAATTTATTCTATATGCTGAGTACCTAAGTGTCACGCCGATCAGTTATCGTCACCGGCGCCACGTCCGCCATCGGCGAGGCTTGTGCGCGGCGATTCGCGATGGCGGGTGACCGGCTTGTTCTTGCTGGACAGGACGAAGAATCTGGCGAACAGCTCGCCGACGAGCTCAAAAGTAAATCTACCGAATGCGTATTTGTACACGGCGAAATTTCGAAACGCCTGGACGTACACAATATAGTCGCAGAAGCATTAGAAAATTTCGATCGCGTAGACGTATTAGCGCAAATGCATGTGTCGCGATTTTCGTCTCCTTTTTTGGAGACTTCAGATGATGACTTTGAAAGACTGATAGACGCAAATTTGAAGGGTGCGTTTCTTATCAATCAAGCCGTGTCGAAACAATTTGTGCGTCAACTCGACGACGACGGGGCAGCGGATAAAAACCCGGGCACTATTGTCAATCTTGGTTCTGTCGAAGCCGTTTCAGCCTCTAGCGACCATGTCGCATTCGCGGCCACGCAAGGGGGCTTAGCTCAGTTGACTAAGGCCGTTGCCATGGCGATGGCGCCCTATGGCGTTCGTGCAAACACCGTGAGTGTCGGCGACATCAAAGGTGAATTTCAATCCGCCGAAGCTCGCGATCACGCCCGCGGCGCAACGCCGCTTCAACGGCTGGCTGACCCGGAGGAAGTTGCAGATGTTGTGTTCTTTCTCGCGTCATCGGCAGCCTCCTATGTTACGGGACAGTCGCTTTATGTGGATGGCGGCCGACTAGCAAATTACAAGAATGGCAATACCAAAGCCAATGAAGTGAATACTCAGTCCTGAGATTTTTCGGCGCCGCCAAGGTTTGAAAAGACACTTTCAAGATCCAACTCTTTTTCTGCCTTCTCTGCCTCTTGCGCCGGACCGTCATTGGTTTGGTCCGATACTGGTTTCAGCGACGGCCCCTCGGCGGGTGGCAAATCGCCAGCTTTTGCGCGTTTCGCAGCCGCCTTTCTGACGACAGCATCAAGATCCGTTTGCGTACAAAGCCCAAGTCCAACAGGATCCTGCGGCACCAGATTTGCGGAATTCCAATGCGACCGATCTCGCACCGCCGTTATTGTGGTTTTTGTCGTACCCAGGAGCTTACCTATCTGCGCATCGGAGACTTCTGGATGGTTTTTGACCATCCAAGCAATAGCGTCGGGGCGGTTTTGTCGCTTTGATACTGGTGTGTATTTGGGCGCGCGCTTTTTTCCCTCCGGCACAATCGTCTTCGGCTTTGAAAGCTTCAAACGATACTCTGCATTCTCCTGCGCATTCTCAATTTCATCACGTGTCAATTGATGGGTTGTAATTGGATCGATTCCCCGAACGCCCGCGCCAACGTCACCGTCCGCAATGCCTTTCACCTGTAAAGGATGAAGGCCGCAAAAATCCGCAATTTGATCAAAGGTCAGGGACGTATTGTCAATTAGCCAAACAGCCGTGGCGATTGGCATTAGGGGGCGATCAGTCATTAGACGCTTCTCCAAATAGCAATTGTTTCGACGCTCCATTTCTCTGGAGCGCCGCGCTGACCGCCGTATTTTCGGGGAAAGCGCCGCATCAAAAGATGCGATCTTCGCCATATAAGTGGTTTTTCGCTGGCGGCCAAGCCGTTTAGAAAATTCTATGGAACTGTGAGAACAATTTTTCCGACGTGGTCGCCCGCTTCCATCACGCGATGCGCTTCGGCGGCGTCTTCGAGGGCAAACGCCTGAAATATCGGGATTTTCACATTTCCGGCTTCCAGAAGTGGCCAAAACTTGCCTTTCAACCCGTTCACCAGCGCGGCTTTTTCATCGTCTGATCGCGACCGCAAAGTCGATCCGGAAAGGCGTAAGCGTTTTCGCATTAATGAGAAAATGTTGATCGTTGTGTCAGCGCCGCGCAGGAAAGCAATTGAAACGTGCCGGCCTCCATCGTTCAGACATTCCAGATTTTTCGGCAAAAAATCACCACCGGTCATATCCAATACAACCTCCACGCCGCCGAGTTCTTTGATGCCGGCAACCCAATCGTCTTCTGCATAGTGAAATGCCGCGCTTGCACCGAGGTCGAGGGCTGCGGCGCATTTCTGCGCGGCGCCGCAGGTCACGACAATTTTCGCTCCAATAGCCCGGCACATCGCTATCGCCGTAACGCCAATTCCGCTCGTACCGCCGTGGACAAGGGCGCGTTCTCCCGTCACAAGCCCTGCGTCCACAAAAAGGTTCGCCCAGACCGTTAACATGGTTTCTGGCAGCGTCGAGGCCTCAGTCATGTCCAGGCCTTCTGGAATCGGCAAACATGCGCGCGCGTCAACCACTGCATACTCCGCATAGCCTCCCCCAGGCAGCAATGCGCAGATCGGGTCACCAACAGACCACCCAACCACGCCGTCTCCCGACCCAACGATCGTTCCGGACGCCTCCAGGCCCGGTAAATCGCTCGCCCCCGGCGGCGGCGGATAGGCGCCTCTGCGCTGCAAAATATCCGGCCGATTGACACCCGCAGCACTGATTTTCATTAAAATCTGTCCGGTTCCGGGCTTTGGCATGGGCCGTTCGGTCATTCGCAGCACATCGGGCTCGCCCGGTTTTGTGATTTCAATCGCCTTCATCATTTGCAGTGTATTCACTATTTAATCCCTCAAAACTTGAGCATCCGGAAGGATTTGCGCAAAAATCCTTCAAATCGCGATGGAGGAATACTATGGATGACGAAAGTCCTCGTGAGAAACCTGATCTCACATTGGCCTTTTTGGCCAAACAAGATCTATACGGGATGTCGGTCTCCGACTTGGAGGAGCGCATTTCTTCACTCAAAGCCGAAATTGTGCGTTGTGAAGCGGCGTTGAATGAACGGGGATCAACGCGCGCGGCCGCTGAACAATTTTTCAAATCCTAAGGCATATAATATAACTATGGTGCGGCCGAGAAGACTCGAACTTCCACGGGTTGCCCCACAGCGACCTCAACGCTGCGCGTCTACCAATTCCGCCACGGCCGCATTGCTCCGAGGCAGCGGCGGGGATAGCAAAACGGTGTCGCCATGTGAAGCCTCA
>JBCDAD010000038.1:0-20728 GCA_039186325.1 Pseudomonadota bacterium
CCCGACATCAAACCGTTCCCCGGCCTTACGCGCCGAAGAACCTTCCTGAACCGCCTTGATCACCCGATTGCGAAGCGCCGCGTCATATCCATGAGCCATCGTTGCCTCCTTCTGCTCAAAAGAAAACAACGAATCACTGTTTGCAAGCTTTGTGAATCACTCAAGCGTCAAAACGCTCTAATGCACGTCGTCAACAATCGGATTCATCCGACGTGCATCAGGTATTTGTTTGCGCGTGTCTTTTTGCACAAAACCGGTAGCCACTTCTGCGCGACACGCGCTAGACGTCCAGCGCCGCGGCGAGCGCATTGTCCTGAATAAACGCCCGGCGTGGCTCGACAACATCGCCCATCAGGCGCGAGAAAATCTCGTCGGCGTCGTCCGCCTCCTTGATTTTCACCTGCAGGAGAACGCGGGCGTGTTCGTCCAACGTAGTCTCCCAAAGCTGTTCAGGATTCATCTCGCCGAGACCCTTATAACGCTGGATGGAGACGCCTTTCTCACCGGCCATACGGACCGCCCGCAATAAGGATTCTGGTCCAAACAAATTGGTGCGCTCATCCTTGCGCAGCCAGGCCGCAGGTTTATCAAAAAACGGGATCAATGCCAGCATTGCGTCTTGTAATCGGCGCGCATCTGCGCTGACCAACACATCACGCGACAATGCTCGGCGCTCAGATACACCGCGTAGTTCGCGCTCAAAAATATAACCGCCCTCACCGTCAGGCGCGCCGCGCCATCCTCGCTCAAATTCTTCGGAGATCATGTCCAGCCGCCCTGCGATCCGCGTTGCGATTTCATCGGCGTCGTCTTCGGCCTCCGTCAGGGCCGACGACAGCGCCGTTTGGACGATCACGTCCCGATCGATCCGCGCCGGCAGCCCGGCAATCATCTCGCTCGCAGTCCGCGCTTTGTCGACGATATCCGCCAAATCGGCGCCAGCGACCATCTCACCGCTATCAAGCGACAAAGCGCCATCCGCCTGGCCCTCAGTATAGAGATAATCCTGCAAGGCTCGGTCATCGAGAAGATATTGCTCGGACTTACCTCGCGAGACCTTATAAAGCGGCGGTTGGGCGATATAGAGATGTCCGCGACGGATCAACTCCGGCATTTGCCGAAAAAAGAAGGTCAGAAGGAGCGTTCGAATATGAGCGCCGTCAACGTCAGCGTCCGTCATGATGATAATCTTGTGGTATCGCAGCTTCTCAATGTCAAAATCATCCCGGCCGATACCCGTTCCGAGGGCTGTAATCAGAGTGCCGATTTCCTGGCTTGAGAGCATTTTGTCAAAGCGTGCGCGTTCAACGTTCAGGATTTTACCCTTCAACGGAAGCACCGCCTGGTTTTCGCGATTGCGCGCTTGCTTTGCAGAACCACCAGCGGAGTCGCCCTCCACGATGAAGAGTTCTGACTTGGCGGGATCACGTTCCTGACAATCTGCAAGTTTTCCGGGGAGCGACGCCACATCGAGCGCAGACTTCCGCCGGGTTAGTTCACGCGCTTTGCGCGCGGCCTCGCGGGCCGCGGCAGCTTCTGCAATCTTCTGAACGATTTTTTTGGCGTCTGCTGGATTCTGCTCGAACCAAGCGCTCAATTGATCATTCACCGCCGCCTCGACCACCGGCCGCACTTCAGACGAGACAAGCTTGTCTTTCGTTTGCGATGAGAATTTTGGGTCGGGTACTTTGACTGATAATACACACGTCAATCCCTCGCGCGCATCATCTCCGGTCAATGATACTTTTTCACGTTTGGCGATACCGGAACTTTGGGCGTAATTATTGACGATCCGCGTCAGCGCTGCGCGGTAACCGGCAAGGTGTGTGCCGCCATCGCGCTGCGGTATATTATTGGTGAAACACAAGACTTTTTCGTGATAGGCGTCGTTCCACCACATGGCCACGTCGACAGTCAGCCCGTCTTTTTCTGCGGTGAAATTGATCGGTTCGGAAAGCAGCGCAGATTTTGAGCTATCGAGATAGCTGACAAACGCGCTGAGCCCGCCGTCATAAGCCATTATCTCTTCGCGCGCCTCAACATGACGTCGGTCCGCAAGACGTATCGCAACACCGGAATTCAAAAACGCCAACTCGCGCAAACGGCGTTCCAGCGTATCAAAATCGAATTCGACACTGCTAAATATCTCCTTAGACGGAAGAAAGTTGACATGAGTGCCGGATTTTTCCGTATCGCCAACAACGCTCAGATCGCCGTCTGGCTCACCCATATGGAACCGCATAGAGTGTTCTTTACCGTCGCGGAAAATAGTCAGATCAAGGCGTTCTGATAATGCATTGACGACCGATACGCCGACCCCATGCAGACCACCCGAAACTTTGTAGGAATTCTGATCAAATTTCCCCCCTGCGTGGAGCTGCGTCATGATCACTTGCGCAGCTGAGACGCCCTCTTCGGGATGGATCTCTGTGGGGATACCCCGACCATTGTCGGTAACCGTGACGGAACCATCTTCATTGAGGATAACTTCGACAGTATCGCAATAGCCGGCTAACGCCTCGTCAATCGCATTATCCACCACTTCGTAGACCATATGGTGCAATCCGGATCCGTCATCCGTATCGCCGATATACATGCCCGGTCGCTTGCGAACCGCATCAAGGCCTTTCAATACCTTGATTGATTCCGCGCCATAATCACTATTGCCGTCAGCGGCCATTTCATTCGCCTTCATCTGTTATTCTTTTACAAGGTTTTTTCCGCAAGCCCGCTGGCCCCGGTTTCAAAATATTGCGCCCGCCCCCCCCATGCCGAAAACAATGCATCATCTGTGCCCGTCATAAATGCTTGAAAACCGAGCTCGCCGACGATATCAAACAGAGCGGCCCGGCGTGACGGATCGAGATGCGCAGCGATTTCATCAAGCAGCAAAATCAAAGGCGGGCGCGCAAAAACCGTCTCAGCACATAATGTGCGGGCATTCGCGAGCACTAGCCCAATCAGCAACGCTTTCTGTTCGCCCGTTGAGCAAAGTCGCGCAGCCTGCATTTTTTGGCGATGGAATACTAACAGATCGCTTCGATGCGGACCGTAAAGCGAACGGCCCGCCTCTGCATCCAGCCGGCGACGTTCTCTCAACGTCGATGCGAATTCTTCTTCCACACTCGCCGCGTCTCGATCACTCAGGGCGCGCTCTATATCGCCATCAAGCGCCATGTCCGCCGCCGGGAACATCGCATCATCCGAGGAGGGCGCCGCGGCTGAAAGACGTTCAACCGTTTCAATCCGGGCCGCCGCGACCGCAACACCGGATTCCGCCATTTGAATTTCTAACGCAGACAGCCAATCATCATCGTAGGGCGGCGTTTCCAGAAGGCGCTGGCGCTGGCGCATTGCCTTTTCATAGGCGGAAGCGGCGCGCCCATGGGCGCTGTCCTGGGCGAGCGCCATCCGATCGATGAATTTTCTACGCTCGCCGGCGCTTTCCATAAACAATCGGTCCTGCGCCGGCGTCAGCCATAAAAAGCGCAATATATCCGTAAACGCGCCGGGCCCGGAGGCGGCCTGGTCATCCAAACGGCAAACACGCCGCTCAGGTTTGCTGGCGTGGGCGCCAACACCAAGACTGCGTTCCTGAAGACCCGCACCGAGGCGCATGGATAACGCCCAACCCCCATGCCCATCAACACGCGGGAGTTCCTGTAGACGCGCTGAACGCAAACCGCGGCCCGGCCCAAACAGAGAAATCGCCTCGAGAATATTGGTCTTGCCCGATCCGTTCGGTCCGGCAATCGCAACCGGTCGCCCGTCAAACGCAATGTCCGTTGACGAATATGAACGAAAATCGTTGAGTTTTAATCGGCGGATCGGCGTAGCAGAACCGCTCGCAAAATCCTCGTCCAAATATGTCGCCGTCGCCGCGTCTCTCACATCACACCCGCAATGGCATCAAGACGTACAATGCCCGGACATCTTCTTCGTCAACGATAACCGTTGGAGACGACGGATCGCCGAGATTGAAGGTCGCCGTTTCGCCATCAATCTGTTGCGCAACATCAAGAAGATACCGCGCATTAAATCCAATTTCCAAAGGATCGCCGCCATAATCAACAGACAATTCCTCAAGCGCTGATCCGGCTTCGGGATTATTGACAGCGAGCCGCAATCGATCCGCTTCGAGCGCCAGTTTTACCGAACGGGTTCGATCCGCTGACACCGTCGACACTCTGTCGACCGCACTGGAGAATTCTTTGGTTTCGACGCGAAGGGTGTTGCTGTTTCCTTTGGGAATAACGCGCTCATAATCAGGAAAAGATCCGTCGATCAGTTTTGATGTCAGATACCCCGCCCCAAAACCGAAACGAATTTTCGCTGTTGAGACAGCCACGTCGATCGTTTCGTCCGCATCTTCCAGAAGTCGCGACAGCTCAGCAATCGCTTTGCGCGGCACGATTACGCCTGGCATCGATGCGGCGCCATCCGGTAACGGCGCATCGACGCGCGCCAATCGATGACCATCTGTCGCCGCCGCCCGCAGAAGCGGCGCGTCGCCGTCAGTGAAGGCATGAAGATAAACGCCATTTAAATAGTACCGCGTCTCCTCCTGAGACATCGCGAAACGCGCTTTGGCGATCAACCTCAGGAGGTCTGCGGCCGGCATTGAGAAACGGGTGTCCAGATCGTCTGACGTCAGGCTGGGAAAATCTTCATCCGGCAATATCGCGAGCGAAAATTGGGACCGCCCGGCAGACACTTTCAGCCGCCCTTCCTCGCTGGATGTCTCCAAACGAATCTGCGCCCCGTCTGGCAACCGCTTGACGATTTCGAATAATGTCAAAGCGGATGCGGTCGCCGCTCCATTTTGCCCCGTATCCGCGGGCGCCGATTCGGAAATTTCAATGTCGAGGTCGGTCGCGGTCAGCGTTAATGACGGCCCATCGGCCTGGAGCAAAACGTTGGACAGAATCGGGATCGTATTGCGACGTTCGACAACACTTTGAACATGCCCCAACGCTTTCGCCAACGCGGTTCGCTCAATCGTAACTTTCATTCTAATTGCTCTCTCAATGCAGGCGTCGCCGGATAAATTTGCCGGTGAAAATACGGCGATTTGGCGTCAGCGAAATTCGCCGAATCACAAGCTTTCGCCGCCCCAAGAACGGATGCTGAGTATACGCGAAACCGCCCCCAAAAAGCTAGCGCCGAGCGGTATTTTCACGCCCGGCGCCCGACCTCAGGACCCAAAGGATTCCAGTGTGTTGAAGGCGTTCGCGCTCAGCCCTCCAGGGCTTCACGGATGCGCCTTACGCCTTCCTGAAAAACCTTATCGCGCTCAAGCAGCGCCTGCGCCCGCTGATAAGAAGACATGGCCGTGGTGTGGTCGCGATTTAGAGCCTTTCCAATTCTGGGAAACGACTCATGGAGCACCTCACGCGCGCAGTAAACAATCGCATGGCGCGCACGCACCAGGCGCTGCGGTTGCGCACGGCATGTGACCTCTTCGACGGTGATGCCAAAAGCTTCCGCGCCGGCCTTAATCGCATCATCCATCGTCGACACGCGTTTGCGGTCGGCGAGGCGAGCCTTCAACAGCAACTTCGCGTCATCAAGTGCGATCGTGACATCATCACTCTCATGCATCAAAAGGATCTGATTGAGCGCCCCCACGGTCTCGCGCATGCTGTTTTGAAAATTACGGGCGACAAAACCCAATGCCTCATCCGAGATAACGCATCTCGGGGCGCGCTGCTCAATCCGTTTTTTCATTACGTCAAGGCGAAGGGCTTCGCCGGCAGGCAAAACCGGCACGCAAATTCCTCCGGCTAAACGGTCAGCCAGACGTTGGCGAATGCCAGCCTCATGCAATTGCGCAGGCGGCAGCTCACCTGCGATAACAATCTGTTTCCCGCGCGCGATCGCACCGTCAATAATATTCAGAAGCTCTTCCTGCGTGCGGCTCTTGGTGTCCAACAGGTGGATATCGTCAAACTCCAAAAGGTCGTGATCCAAAAACGCCTGATGCATCGCCTGCACATTATTCGACCATACAGCCGATACGCATCCGCTAATCAAATTGCTGTAGGGAATATAGGCGCTTGGGCCACGCCCGCCGCTCGATCGCCATTTCTGGGCAATCGCATGGAGCAAATGCGTTTTGCCGACGCCGGACGGACCGTAAACGTAGATTGGCTCGCGCCCACCACGGTCAGAAAACACATTCTGCGCCGCTTTCCATGCAAAATGATTGCTCTCATCAATCGCAAATGAGTCGAAATCCTTGCCATCTTCGATGGCCGCTGAGAATGCGTCAAAACTAAAATCTTTGAAAAAGGTTTCAGCCTTGCCTTTCTGCGCTTTAGCGCTGTCTAACGGCGTATAAAGCGCTGCGCGCACGCCTTCCTGCGCGTTTACTTTTGCAGCGTGCTCGCTGAGCTTTTTTTGAACTGTCAAATTCATTCGCGCCAACGGGCCGATTTCCAATCGCCAGGTTTCTTCAAGTAACGTACGGTAACGGCTATCGATCATGTCTTTTTTGACCTTCGAGCCGGTCGATAAGGTTACGCAGTCCCCGTCCACGGCTTCCAATGAAAGGTCTGCAAACCACGAATGAAATTTCGCGTCGCCGACCCGGCCACGCAGCGCCTCCCGATACTTAACAATCACTCTACCCTCTCCGTCACCCTCATTATCCGCCATTTCGACTCCCGTTTACGCAATGTGATGCTGTCTGCGCGCCCTATTTAAGACGCACGCTAAATTCAGTTATTTTGACTTTGGATGGTCCGCAGCCAGCGCGCCGACCGCAACTATTCAACCGACTCTATGACAAGAGAGACGCAAGTTTAAATGTATTAATCTGCGCAAGAATTAAATTATAAATTGCCAGTAACATTTTTTGTCACGCCCCTTCGTTAAGCGTCAAAAGACGCCGCCGCCGGACTCTTCATCGCCGGCCGGAATTTCACTCTACAATCCAAGAAATAAAAACAACACTTGATCCGTGTGC
Organism: Pseudomonadota bacterium; assembly: GCA_039186325.1. Taxonomy (GTDB): domain Bacteria; phylum Pseudomonadota; class Alphaproteobacteria; order Caulobacterales; family Parvularculaceae; genus Hyphococcus. The sequence continues at coordinate 6,968 of JBCDAD010000038.1, forward strand.
GTTGTTTTCGTGAAGCTCTCGTGAGTTTAGTTAATATTGGACGCCGGTCAACAGGGTTTTTGCGGTTTTGTGACATTGATTCGTGCTATTTTCCGCCAACGAAAATTGTTTATCCGGCGTCGTTTTGAAAAAACAAAAACTTACGCCCCAAAGCCGCGACCGCGTATCAGCAAAAAAATTTTATGTACAAAACATACAGGGTAAAAATATACAAATGCGCACGCCGTGCGGGGCGCAATTTGTGCTAACCGACGCCAGCAATTGCAACGTAGAATTGGTATTGCGCGCAAGCGCGCAACGTCGACAGCGATCAGGTTTTTTGGGTTAGATATTAAGCGGCAAGCGCTTTAATGCGCGAAGACAGACGCGATAGTTTGCGGGCCACCGTACTTTTATGCATGACGCCTTTTGACACCGCCCGATGTAATTCAGGCTGCGCGTCTTTCAATGCAGCGTCAGCGGCAGTCTTATCACCACTCGCAATGGCTTCCTCAACCCGGCGCAGATAAGTCCGCACGCGCGAACGACGCGCTTTGTTAACCGCTGTCCGGCGTTCGATTTTCCGGACCATCTTTTTTGCTGAGGACGTATTCGCCATGTTCAGTCGATCGCTTATTCTACAGAAAATTGCACTTTCGGCGGGCCGAAAGAGTGGGGGATATACCGACGTGAATCTCCCCCGTCAACGCCTTTTTATATCGCATTTTCACCGCTGGCATTGACCGCAAAAGAAGGTGCTGCGTCCAGATTGGATAATTCGCTGAATCGGGGCGCCACACTGGCCGCAAGGCTCGTTTTCTCTGCCATATACTAAAAACGCATGCTGGAAATAGCCCAACGCGCCGTCGGCGCCCGCAAAGTCGCGCAGGCTTGACCCGCCCGCCTCAATTGCCTCATCCAGCACCGTCACAAGCGTCGCGCGCAAACGCGCCGCGCGTGCGCCAGCGACACTGGCGCCCATGCGGCGCGGCGATATGCCGGCCCGATAAAGCGCCTCGCAAGCATAGATATTACCGACGCCAGCGACGATGGACTGGTCTAACAAAAGGTTTTTGATCGGCGCTTTTCGATTTCTAATGGCGGCGTCAAATCCTGCGTCAGTGAATTCGTTGCAGAGCGGTTCTGGCCCCATGCCCTCAAAATGACGAGAGCGCTCGAGACCATCTGAACGCGTCAAATCCATGAAGCCGAAGCGACGTGGATCGTTGTAAATCACCCGGGAGGGCGACGCACCGTCTAAGTGAAACACAATATGGTCGTGACGCCGATCTCCGGCTTGGGCGTAAACAAAGACGCCCGGCGATGCTTTACGGTGACTATTGATCGTAAAACGCCCGGACATGCCGAGATGTGCGATAAGCGTTTCGCTGGAATCAAGTTCCGCGAGTAAGTATTTTCCGCGCCGGGACAAGGTTGTGATGGTCGCCCCTTGCAACCGTTTTGAAAAGTTTTTTGGTAATGGAAATCGCAAGTCCGGGCGGCGAAGCTCGACTTTCGTTAACTGCGCGCCTTCCATAAAGGGGCGCAAGCCCCTCCGAACGGTCTCCACTTCCGGCAATTCAGGCAATTCGCGCCCCTTTTTCGACGGGTTCGCACTGGCCAGCGTTCCCCATTCAGACCATAGTGTCGATAGGGCGTTTAAATGGGCGAATACAAGTACCGAGCGTTCATCAGCTACAGCCATGCTGATGAGCGATGGGGCGGCTGGTTGCATCGTGCGTTAGAGAGCTATCGCACGCCCAAAGGGCTTGTGGGCAAAGCAACAGACGCCGGCCCGGTCCCCAAACGCTTGACGCCAATTTTTCGTGACCGGGAAGATCTGCCGGCCGCCGGTAATCTGAATGACAAAATTCAAGGCGCCTTAGCCGATAGCCAATTTCAAATTGTCATTTGTTCGCCGCGTTCAGCGCAATCGAAGTGGGTCAACGAAGAGATCAAACTCTTCAAAAAACTCCATGGTGAAGAGCGCACGCTGGCGATTATTGTCGATGGCGAGCCGGGCGCGAGCGCTATGCCGGGCCGAGAGCAGGAAGAGTGCTTTCCGCCGGCCTTGCGTTTTTTGGTGGATGAAAACGGCGACGTCACGAATACCCCCTCCGAACCGGTCGCCGCCGATGCGCGCGCCCAAGGCGACGGAAAGCAGAACGCGCTGTCAAAGCTGATCGCCGGTCTGCTTGGGGTGGGGTTGGATGATCTCGTCCAGCGCGAAGCGACCCGCAAGGCGAAACGGGCGCGCGTGATCGCGGGCGGGTCAACAGGACTTGCGGGTATAATGGCCGTGTTGACGGTGATGGCGATTAACGCGCGCAATGAAGCATCACAGATGCGCGGCGAGGCGGAAAACCTCATCGAATTCATGCTCACCGACCTTCGCAAAAAATTGGAGCCGGTCGGACGCCTCGATGCGCTGGATTCTGTTGGAGAACGCGCCCTCACCTATTACGAGACGCAACCGGAACGAAAGCTCGATGACGAAGCCCTCGCCCGCCGGACACGCGCATTATTGTTGGTCGGCCAAATCGACCAACAGCGCAATGATTACGGCGCCGCTTCAGCCGCGTATGAAGCCGCGGCTGCTGCTTCAGCGGAATTACTGAGACGCGACCCAAACAATCCTGACCGGATATTCGATCATGCCCAAAGCGTATTTTATGTGGGCGACGTCGCGAGAGAAGGCGGTTTTCTGGATAAAGGCGAAGAATATTATCGCGAGTATGCGCGCCTCGCCGACGAGTTGATGGCGATCGATCCTGATCGCGTCCGGGCGCGGATGGAACGCGCCTACGCCTACGCCAATCTCGGCATTTTGAAGTTCGAGTTGGGCGACTACCCCGCCGCCGTTGAGTTTTTTAAGCAATCCGTAGATGTGCGCCGCTCGTTGCACGAGGAAAATCCGGAAAACAGGGGGATCGCGTATGAATATGCTCACCTGCTTTCATGGCTGGCTTTCGCCGAAATAAAACGCGGTGAATACCGGAATGCGCTTGCGATACTGGAATCCCAGATCGAATTGTATGATAGCGCGTTTAGCGACGCCGCCGACGACTTCAGAATTCTCACGAATCGAATGATCGCCCAGCGACGTTTGGGTCGGTCTTATTTGCAACTTGGCGAAATTGAAAACGCCGAACGCGAGAACGAGATCGCCGTAAGTATCGCTGAACAGCTCGTGCAGCGAGACCCCGAAAACGCCCGCTGGAAAGGCGCCGCAGTTCATCCATGGATTGTTCGCTCGCAAATCGCCTTTATCCAAGGCGACCAACCCCGCGCGGCGAAAGCGGCAAAACAAGCGCTCACCTACGCGCAAGAAACAATAAGCGAATACCAATATAACGTCCGTGCACAGAATAATGTGATCCTCGCGTTGACGCACTCTCTGACTGTTCAGTATACGCTTGAAACGTTAGAGCGTTTAGCGAACGAACACACGCGTGAGACCGCAGAGCGAAACCGGGACTACATAGAAACGGCCGCCCTCGCTGCCTGGCAACTCGCCCATACTTACAGCCAGAACAGCGACCCAATTGAAGCGCAGCGCATTGCGGACGAAGCAATTGACTGGCTGGATGAACAACGCGGAACGCTCGGGGTGCGCCCATTACTCCATCTTGCACTTTTGCATGAGTATTTCGGCGAAACGTCGGAAACTCGGAAAATCATAGAAATTTTAGACAAAACGGATTTAGCCCATCCGATATTCATCGCCTTAAAAGCTCGGCAAAAACGTGAGACATAGGGCGGATTGCAGCAAAAGTGGTTCACCGGTTTTGCGTTTACTATCCGCTTCAACAAGGACGTAGAGCCGTTTGCGACGGCTTGGCTGGATCATTTCGGCCGCAAACGGCACTAAAAAAGTAGCAACGGCCAGAATTTCCAGAAGTGAATCTGGGAGCGATCTCGCAGGTGACTATCCGCGCCATAAGGCAGTGTATGCGTTTCCTTCCCTTGGGTGCACTAACTGTTGAAACCCTCTTGAAGTCCTTATTCGCGCTTGAGACTACCTCATCTCGCGACACTCTCCTAAAGAAATTAGAAATTCATTTGCTCAAAGTCAGTGCGGACGCTAGAGTCAACTTGTTCAGCAAGTGAAAAACTGGGGAGTATTATGGTTTTTTTTCGCAGGTCATTTCTTGTTAGCGTTATCGTTTTTTTGGCGTCCTCATGTGCGCATTACGATTACAATAAACCGACGAAACCAACCCACGGCGAAGATAAGATGCCGCCAGCAACTGAGCTGACGGTGGGCGTCTCCGTCATGGAAGTTGGCGGCGGAGAATTCGCTTTCAAATACTCAGGGGAATATTTTGAAGAGAATGGCGATTTTGATTTCAGCGAAGGACCCGTATCCAAGGGTCCGGTGGAGATCACCTTTGTCATCGATGAAGCGCCGGATGGCGTCGTCTTCAGATCGCCCGGCGCCGACGCCATTTGGATCGATTTTCTTCAAAATGTTGGACCGGAAGGCAGCCCGAAGGGTCCTTATCGGGGCGACCAATTCAGAGATTTTCGAACCATTGAGGGCGGGAAAGCGCTTCGCGTTTTTGACGTGAATAATGACGGCGAATTCTATCGTTACGGCCTTCGCTTTGACCGACGCGGCGAATTGATTATGCACGATCCAACCGGCCATAATGGCGGCGGTTGGGACAACTAATTACAGCAAGATCTCGATCACAACAAACCCCGCTCGTCTGAGCGGGGTTTTTTATACTAATACGGCAGCGATTAGCCCTTATCGCCGTCGCCGCTCTCTTTAAGTGCAGCGCCCAGAATATCGCCGAGCGATGCGCCGGAGTCCGCGGAGCCAAACTGTTCGACCGCCTCTTTCTCTTCCGCCACTTCGCGCGCTTTGATCGACAGATTGATCCGGCGCGTTTTCGTATCAACGCCCGTAACGCGCGCATCAACCTTGTCGCCAACCGCAAAGCGTTCCGGCCGTTGCTCGGCGCGGTCTTTCGACAAGTCTGACTTGCGAATGAACGCTTTCGGACCATCATCGCCGCCGACCTGGACTTCCACGCCGCCGGTTTCAATCGCCGTCACAGTGCAGGTGACATCCTGACCGCGGGAAAGCTCGCCGATTGACTCCATCGGATCAGAGCCAACCTGTTTGACGCCAAGCGCGATGCGTTCTTTTTCCGGATCAACGTCGAGAACCTTCGCCTGAACGGTCTGACCCTTCTCGTAGTTCTTGATCGCCTCTTCGCCTGGCAGGTTCCAGTCAAGGTCGGAAAGATGGACCATGCCGTCCATTTCCTCATTCAGCCCGACAAACAAGCCAAATTCGGTGATATTCTTGATCTCGCCTTCGATGACAGATCCGATCGGGTGCTCCTCGGCGAAGCGTTCCCAAGGATTATCAAGGCATTGCTTGAGGCCAAGCGAAATCCGGCGCTTGCTCTCGTCCACTTCGAGCACCATCACTTCAACTTCCTGGGAGGTTGAAACGATTTTGCCCGGATGAACGTTCTTCTTCACCCAACTCATTTCCGAGACGTGGACGAGGCCTTCGATGCCGTCTTCCAGCTCAACGAAGGCGCCATAATCGGTGATATTCGTCACCGCGCCGCGGAATTTTGCGCCGAGCGGATATTTGGCCGCGACGCCTTCCCATGGATCGGGCTGTAGTTGTTTGACGCCAAGTGAAATACGGTGCGTTTCCGGGTTAATCTTGATGATCTTGACCCGGACAGTATCATTCACATTCAGAACTTCCGACGGATGATTGACGCGGCTCCAGGACATGTCCGTCACGTGCAGCAGACCATCGACGCCCGGCGCCAATTCAACAAACGCGCCATAGTCGGTGATATTCTTAACGACGCCTTCGCGTTCGTCGCCCTCGGTCAGGTCTTTGACGACTTCCTGGCGATGCTCGGCGCGATCCTCCTCAAGAATAGAACGTCGTGAGACAACGATATTGCCGCGACGCTTGTCCATCTTCAGAATACGGAAGGGTTGCGGAATATTCATCAGGGGCCCCGCGTCACGCACAGGCCGAATATCGACCTGACTGCCGGGCAGGAAGGCGACAGCGCCGCCGAGATCGACGGTGAAACCACCTTTGACGCGATTGAAAATTTCGCCGTCAACGCGTTCGCCTTTTTCGAAGATGCGCTCAAGGCGATCCCAGGCTTCTTCCCGGCGCGCCTTTTCCCGGCTGATGACGGCTTCGCCATTCGCGTTCTCGACGCGCTCGACATACACTTCGACTTCATCGCCGACTTGCAGTGAGACGTCCTGTCCGGGTTGCGAGAATTCTTTAAGAGCGACGCGGCCTTCGGTTTTGAGGCCGACATCTATGACCGCAACATCTTTTTCGATGGCGGTAATTTTGCCGGTGACGACGGTTTCTTCAAAATCTTTTCGGTCAACGAGCGAGGCTTCAAGCATTTCCGCGAAATCGTCGCGGGACGGGGTTAATGTGTTGGTTTCAGACACGTGTCCAATGGACTCCAAATCAAGTTCAGCTGTTCAATTGCCGTCTGGTTGCCTCCAGCGGTCTTTCCAACCATTTAGCGCCGCACCATGCGATCGCCCTGGCCGGACGAGGAAAAAAGCCGAATTTCAGTTTGACGATGCGATGCGCGATATGACGGAACACACAAAAAACGCGTTCCGGCCGGCCGCGACGAAAATTGGTTATTCCCGCCCGCAGCGCCGGAAAGCGCCGTCAATCACGCGGCGCGCCGCCGCGAAGGCTGCGTCTATAGTCAAATGGGAGGTATCAAGCAACTCCGCATCCGGGGCCGGCTTCATCGGGGCGTCAGCCCGTTCAGCATCCCGGGCATCCCGCTCAAGCAGATCGCGATAGACGTCCCCCTCCTGGAGATCAGGTTTGGCCGGTTTTAACTCAAGCCAACGGCGATGCGCCCGAACATCTGGATTCGCTGTAACGTAGAATTTCACCGGCGCATCAGGGCTCACCACTGTGCCGATATCGCGGCCGTCGAGCACGGCCCCCTTCGCCCCTTGCGGCGGGGACTTGGCGAACTGCCGTTGAAAATCAAGAAGCGCCGCCCGCACTTGCGCATTTGCGGCGACGACGCTGGCGGCGGCGCCGACTTCCTTTGTTCGAATATTTGCGCCGGCAATCTTATCGATTGAAAAGGACTTAGCCGCAGCGCCCGCGACCGCCTCATCGGCGGGATCATCGCCATTGTTCAGGATCAGCCAGGCGACACCGCGATACAATACGCCCGTATCGAGATGCGCAAACTGATAATGGTCCGCAATCAGCCGAGCGAGCGTTCCCTTTCCGGAAGCCGCGGGACCATCGAGCGCGATAATAAATGAATCGTCCATTTGCGCTTTATCCACACCGCGCCATCAGCCGGCAAGACCTCTTGAACGCCTGTTCAGCCGGTTTGACCCGCGACCACGCCTAGCATCTCAAAATCCGAGAAAAACCCGGGGTAGCTGGTCGCAATCATCGAAATATCGTCGACAGAAACCGGCTTTTCAGCGCCCAATCCCAAAATGAGAAAACTCATCGCTATGCGGTGATCGTGATGCGTCATTACGCGCCCTCCGCCCGGAACCCCGCCGCCGCGGACCGACAGCCAGTCCGGTCCGCTTTCCACATCGACGCCATTCGCACGCAAGCCCGCTTCAATCGCAGCGATACGATCGCTTTCTTTGATCCTTAGCTCCGATAAACCCTCCATGCGGGTTTCACCCTCAGCAAATGCAGCGACTACGGACAAAATCGGATACTCGTCAATCATCGACGGCGCGCGCTCAGCGGGAACTGTTACGCCGCACAGATTGGCGTGGCGAACCCGAACATCGCCAACGGTTTCGCCGCCACTTTCCTTTTTATTCTCTATCGAAAGCGCCGCACCCATCTCGCGCAGAACGCTTAAAAACCCTGTACGCGATGGATTGAGCATCACATTGCGCACAACGAGGTCTGAGCCTGGCGAGATCAATGCAGCGGCGATCGCGAACGCAGCGGAAGACGGATCACCCGGGACAGCAAGATCACATGCAGTCAGTGATTGACCGCCACGCACGAGAATACGGCGCGCGCTCATTTCAACCGCCTCGATCTCGATTTCGCCGCCAAACGCCGGGATCATTCTTTCCGTATGATCGCGACAGGGAACCGGCTCGCGGACGACGGTTGTTCCCTCCCCCCCCAGCGCTGCGAGAATAATGGCGGATTTTATCTGGGCGGACGGTTTCGGAAGCGTATAATCAATGGCGCGAAACGTCATCCCGGCGTTCATTCGAACCGGTAAAAATCCATCACCTGACTGCGCCTCCATGCCCATTTGGCGCAAGGGATCAAGAATCCGATCCATCGGCCGGCGACGCAACGATCCGTCTCCGTCAAACGATGCAGCAATGCCCGCCCCGGCCGTTGCGCCCATCACCAGTCGCACGCCTGTGCCCGCGTTGCCGAAGTAAAGCGGACGATCCGGATTTCGCCACTTCGCCCCTGTTACGATCCAGTCCCTGGCGTCGCGTTCAACATCAGCGCCCAACGCACGCATCGCCACAGCGGTTCGAAATACATCATCACCGTCAAGCAGACCGGAAATCCGGCTCTCGCCCTCGGCCATCGCCGCTAAAATCAATGCACGGTGGGAAATCGACTTGTCACCCGGCGCAAAAATCGCTCCCGAGAGGGCTGTCTCCATCGGGCGAAATGCGAACCCTGATGTGGTCATTGAGCACCTCTCGTGAATATTGCATGCGGCGCCTTTTGACAGCGCCCGAAGTCCGTGGCAACACACGTCGTTTTCCTGAAGACATTCACCAACCTGACGGCCTGCCATGACCAAACCAGAACTTGGCGTAAAGCGCGATTGCCCTGAATGCGGCGCCCGTTTTTACGACCTCACCAAAGATCCGGCCCATTGTCCCAAATGCGGCAATGAATTTACGCCGGAAGCTATCTTGAAACCGCGGCGCACTCGCAAGGACGACGAGGACGAGAAAAAAGAAAAAGAAGACTCCGAGGACGCGCCTGCCCAGGAAACCTCACTTCACGACGCGGATGAGGAAAACAAGGCGCCGGAATCCAAAAGAAAAGCAAGCCTGGACGACGATGAGGACGAATCCGATTCGTCGGACGAAGCCGACGCCCTCGCCGACATCGACGACATCGACGTCGATCTTGACGACGACGATGATGAAGAAAAAGACGACAGTCTGTTAGATGATGACGACGACGATGATGACGTTACCAGCATCGTAAAGCCGACATCGAGTGATGACGACTGACGTGGATCGTAGATAAGCGGTCGCAATAATTTCTTGCGTCCGCTTGCTTGCACCATTAATTCCTGTTGCTCGACGGCGTCGCATACATTTTGCGGCGCCATACGCGATAGGGGCTATAGCTCAGTTGGGAGAGCGCTTGCATGGCATGCAAGAGGTCAGGGGTTCGACTCCCCTTAGCTCCACCATTTTCTTTTTCTTGATATGAAACGCGACCGTGGCGAGCTGCGTTAACCCGATCTGCATGGGTTTTGCAGCGCTGCGCCATGGCGACGCGCCAAACAGACGAACCAATGACCTTGCACCCATTGCAAGGCGACGGGCGCATTCAGGCGGTTGCGCCCGAATGGCGGGCGCTGGCGCAAGACGCCTCCGATCCCAATCCATTTATGGAATTCGATTTTGTCGAGGCCCAACTCCCGGCTGCGGCCGCTAAAACTCCAATCTACCTTCTTACAGCCGGCGAACCAAAACCGTGGACCGGCGCTATCGCTGTGAAACTCGCGCAACGATTTTGCGATATCCCGGCCCGTCACGTCACAACCGCACAGCTCTCCGAAAATGGACTTTCAACCCCGCTGGTTCGAAATGGAGAAGAACGTACGTTCGCCAGAACGCTTTTGAACTGGCTCGATGATACGCCAAACAACATCCTCTTTTTGCACCTGCGCCAACAACTCGCGGATGCGACCGCATTACGGGCGCTGGCGGAAGCATGCCTTGAAGATGGGCGGATGTTCGAAATCACAGCCAGCTCGCACAGGCCGATGCTAAACCTTGCAAATCCTCCAGCAAAGGCAAACACCCCATATCAGACAAGGATCGAAGAAAATTGGCGCTCCCTCATGGCGCAACATGCTGTTGCGTATACCGATCATAATACGAATACCGATATTCGCGAACGGATAGAGGATTTTCTTGAGCTTGAACATGCAGGGTGGAGCGGCGCATTGGCACAATCTCACCTGAGTTGCCCAGATCGCCTTATGTCGTTTCGTAAACTGATGAATTCTTTACATCGGCAAAACCGGCTATACTGGCGTCAATTAAAAGCCAACGGCGCGCCGATCGCCATGGCGATCGACATTACGGCCGGCGGGCGCGCATATGCGTTCGCGACCGCTGAAAACCCGGAATTCTCGCAGTTCGCTCCGCAGTGGCTACTCGCCGCCAAGTCACCGATACAGGCCAATTCACAATTACCTGTTCATACGTTCATAGGAGGGGTCGGTCATTCCTATACCCACCTCGCAGAAACGTGGCCCGACCGACAACATGTCGTGGACCTGTTTATCGGAAAGAAGGGCGCCCTTGGCGGCGCGGCGGCAAGAGCATTTCTCGCCGTAAACGCCGCACATGGCCGCATTCAACCGCTCGCGGGGCAATATTTCTGACCTGACAAACGTTAACGCTGGTTGTGCGACTTGATCCGACAACGGCGCAGCGGCGCCGTTTCCTTAACGACTAGTGTTTATTTTTGAACCGCCCGTGATAGGAACACTCGCGATCGCATTTGCCATTCGCCGTAAGGAGTAAGACATGAAGTTAATTGTTACAGGCGGCGCTGGATTTATTGGTTCAGCAGTGATCCGTCGGGCGATCGCGGACGGCCATTCTATTCTTAATGTCGACAAACTCACCTACGCGGCCAACCTTGAAAATCTGTCATCCGTTGAAAATGATGACAGCTACCAATTTGCGCAAAAGGACATTTGCGATCAGACGGCGATGAAGGCGTTGTTCGGCGAATTCAAACCCGATGCCGTCATGCACCTCGCCGCAGAAACACATGTCGACCGCTCCATCGACGGCCCCCGCGCTTTTATCGACACCAACATTATTGGAACCTATTCCTTACTTGAGGCGGCGCGGGGCTATGTTCAGGGCGGCGACGCGCCAAAAGACTTCCGTTTCCACCATATCTCCACCGATGAAGTGTTCGGTTCGCTGGGGCCGACCGGTGAATTTACCGAAACGTCGCCGTACCAACCCAATTCGCCTTATTCCGCAGCCAAAGCATCGTCGGATATGTTGGCGCGCGCCTGGATGGAGACCTTTGATCTTCCGGTTATTGTCACCAACTGTTCGAACAACTACGGACCCTATCAGTTTCCCGAAAAATTAATTCCTGTTGTGATTATTGCAGCGCTTGAAGGTCGGGATATTCCTGTCTACGGCAAAGGCGACAATGTGCGGGACTGGCTTTTTGTCGATGATCACGCAGAGGCGTTGCTCATCGCCGCCCAAAATGGATCGCCGGGACAGACTTACAACATCGGCGGACGCGCCGAACGCTCCAATATCGAACTTGTCCGCATGCTCTGCGCGTTGCTCGATGATGCAATGCCAGAAAGTGCTTCTAAACCCCATGACAGCCTTATCAAATTCGTGACGGACCGCCCAGGACATGATCATCGCTATGCAATAAATTGCGACAAGATTGAGAAAGAACTCGGCTGGACGCCCTCTGTGACCATCGAAGAAGGAATGGCGCAAACAGTGTCATGGTATCTTGAAAATACACCTTGGTGGGAAGGCATCCGCAATCGCGGGTTCGACAATGCGCAACGCTTGGGTCTCGGCGGATAAATTTAGCCTCATGGGAACGCTCATCTTCGGAAAATCCGGCCAGGTTGCTCAATGTCTTATGCAGGAGGGACCGGGTGACATACTCGCCTTAGGGCGTGACGACGCTGACCTTACCGTCTCCGGGACGGCCGCAGCAGCGATTGAGAAACACAGACCTGATATTGTTATTAACGCCGCTGCATACACCGCCGTTGATAATGCAGAAGAAGACGAAAACGCCGCACGCAGCCTGAACGCAGACGCTGTCGCGGAAATAGCGCGCGCGTCGCAAGCCGTTGGCGCAACCTTTCTTCACATTTCAACAGATTACGTGTTCGACGGAACCCAGAATGAACCCTATACAGAAGATCACCCGACAAACCCGCTGAATTTTTACGGCCAATCCAAACTAGACGGCGAAAAAGCGGCAATAGACAATCATGGGGATGCAATTGTCCTGCGCACATCTTGGGTTTTCTCGGAGTTCGGCGGCAATTTCGTCAAGACGATGCTTCGCCTTTCCGAAGAACGCGATTCTTTAACAATTGTAGGCGATCAGATCGGCGGCCCGACAAGCGCGCGAGATATCGCGCGAACTTTGTTGGCGATCGCCGAAAGAAAACAAAGCGGCCCGGGGGGCGCAGGTCTCTTTCATTATCAGGGGGCGCCTGCGGTGAGCTGGGCGGATTTCGCCCGGGCGATCTTTGCAGCCGCAGGACGGGATGTCGCCGTAACAGACATCGCAACGAGCGATTATCCAACACCTGCGCGGCGGCCGTTGCAGACAGTGCTGGATTGCTCACGTCTGGAAAATACATTTGGGATAGCGCAACCGGATTGGCGCAAAGCAATGAAAAACGTAATCGCGACACTCAATTAGAGGGATTGAAATCCGTGAAAGGCATCATTTTGGCCGGCGGGTCGGGCACACGACTATATCCGGTGACCCGGGGCGTCTCAAAACAACTCACGCCTGTCTTCGACAAGCCCATGATCTATTATCCGCTGAGCGTTCTGATGTTAGCGGGTATCCGGGATATTCTGATTATTACAACGCCGGAGGACAGCGATGCGTTCAAGCGGCTATTGGGTGATGGCGGCGATTGGGGCGTTTCCATTCAATATGCTGTACAGCCAAGTCCGGACGGGCTCGCCCAGGCGTTCCTGATTGGCGAGGCGTTTATCGCCGGTGATAAATGCGCGCTCGTGCTTGGGGACAATATTTTCTACGGACACGGACTTACGCAACACTTGCGCGAAGCGGCCAGCCTTCAATCCGGCGCAGAGATATTCGCCTACCAAGTTACAGACCCCGAGCGATACGGTGTTGTAGAATTCAATGATGACGGTGAAGTCATCAGCATTGAGGAAAAACCGACCAACCCAAAATCAAATTTCGCGGCTACCGGCCTCTATTTTTACGACGAAACCGTCGTTGATCGCGCAAAACAGGTCAAACCCTCCGACCGCGGTGAATTGGAAATTACGACGCTCAACGAAATGTACATGCATGACGAGGCGCTACGCGTACAGATCTTGGGACGAGGCTATGCATGGCTGGACACAGGAACGCATGAATCCCTGCTCGAAGCCTCGCATTTTGTGCAGACGATTGAGACACGACAGGGGCTAAAAGTATCCTGTCCGGAAGAAATCGCATTCCGGTCCGGCTTTATCGACGCCAATCAGTTACGGGAACTGGCGCAGCCTATGCTGAAAAATCAGTATGGACAATATCTGATGCGGGTCGCCGAGAGTTAAGTCTTGCCGGGGTTTCGATAAGGTCGAATATCCGGCTCACGGCGCAATAGCTTCCTCGGCGACCAGGTAATGGGCGGACGGATTCGCGCAACATCGCTCGATCTCAGATTATAGGCGGCGCTCCGCCTGATCGCCGCGGCGCCTTTGACGCCGTCGCGATATCCGCGCCAATAGGCCCCGCCGTAACCGGCGACCGCGGCTCTC
>JBCDAD010000039.1:0-20568 GCA_039186325.1 Pseudomonadota bacterium
CAGATCACTTTTCCGGTCAATATCGCCCAAAGTACTCAGATAGTCGACGCGAAAACCCTTTGGCAGGCTGTTGACCGTGTCCTCAAGCGCATATTCGGTTGACCAGCGAACACCTGAAAACAGATTGGGAGCCGGCCGGCGGCGGGCCATTCCAATTAGCCAGTACCCGCCATCCTCAGCGGGCCCGAACACCGCATCTGCGCCACGGAGTTTCTGGAAAGCAAATCGCAGATGTCGTCGACGCATGCCTGGCGCATCGGCGCCGATAATAACAACGGGTCCCGTTGGTGCGTTATTGAACGCAGATTTCATCCGTGTCCCTAAATCACCCGGAGGCTGCGGCCATCGCGCGATCCGCCGTGGCCACAAATCGCCCCAACCTGTATTCGCGCTCCAAATTGGGGCTGTCGCCAAAGTCAGCGCCCATTGAGGGCTCTGCGCCTCGGCGATTGTCCGCGCCGTTAGTGTACGAAAAATAGCTGCGGCGCGGCCCATACCAATTTCCGCACCCAATCTTGTTTTGACGGCGCCGGCGCGCGGCGCTTTTAAGAAAACAAAGACTTGCACTTTGAATTATTTTCCATAGTCCAAGGCTAATTGTTCGGGCGAAGCGCCCATTTGAAACCGCGCCAGCAAAACCGCATTTCGAAAAACCCGCCGAACATACCCTTCTCGTTCATAACGATCAGCCGACGTTAAGGCTTCTGATTGAAAGACATGCAAGACATCCCGGCCATATCGGCGCGTAAGGCGTTTCATGAAATCCACGTCCTCCATTAGAGGAAAATCCCTAAACCCGCCAATACTCTGATAAAGCGCCGTTGAAATTAATAGGCCCTGATCTCCATACGGACGTTTTAACAGACGTGTGCGCACCATACCGCCGCTGGCTACTAAATTTGGCGCAAGGCCCGACGTATCAAACCGAAGCGTGAAGACTGCCGCCTTATCCGGCGACGTCTGAATGAATGCCGCAGCCTCTGTTCGCCAGTGTTCTGACAGCACCGTATCTGCGTGTAGAAATAGGAGCCAGTCGCCACGGGCGGCATCGGCGCCGATGCGCAATTGCCCGCCCCTTCCCGGTTCGCTGACGAGAATACGCGCGCCAAAACCATCGGCGATTATTGTCGTTGCATCTACAGATCCGCCGTCGACGACGATGACTTCCTGTACGAGCCCTGCGATGGAAGCGGGCACCAACGCATCTAAGCAAGCTGGTAATCGGCTTTCCGCATCTAAAGTCGGTATTACGACGGATATCAGCATGGCCTGCTATAGTCGGCTCCCCTCTAAACCAGCAAATTTTTTCAACAGCATCATAATTGTTCTTGTTTTGTTCTTTTTCATTTGATACCAACGCTCATGGCGCGCGCCGCACATCTTTCACTCCGCCCTCCACGCCCCGGAGAGGCCCAGAAATCAGCCAACGGGCCGGGAGAGAAGGGGCGCGGCGCGCGCACGAATGTTTCCGGCCGCTATGAAACTGAACAACGAATCTCTGAAAAGGACGGCTGGGATTTCGACATTCGGAAGGATGAAGGTGGGGACCGGTTGGGGGAGCCGGCGCCAAGCGGCGGCGCAGAGAATGTGAATGCTGCGCCGCCGCTGGTGACTGACGTTTCCATTGAGCGACCGCGCAAAATTATCACCTACAATAAATCTCCTTTTGTCGGCTTCGATCGATCAATCAATCCATATCGCGGATGTGAGCATGGTTGCGCGTATTGTTTTGCCAGGCCCACTCACGCCTATATGGGATTATCTCCGGGCCTTGATTTCGAATCAAAACTTTTTGCCAAGCCAAACGCCGCAGCACTTTTGGAAAATGAGCTTTCCGCCAGGAATTATAAAGTGCGCCCCGTGGCGATGGGCACGAACACTGACCCCTATCAACCCATAGAGCGAAAATTTCAGATTATGCCCGGTATTCTCTCAACTTTCCTGCGATTTCGACATCCCGTCACGGTACTGACGAAATCTCACCTGATCACCCGGGATATTAAGTTGCTATCACAACTCGCCGACTGGAACCTGGCGCGCGCCATGCTTTCTATCACAACGCTTGACCGAATGCTCGCCCGCCATATGGAACCGCGGGCATCGACGCCTGAAAACAGATTGAACGCTGTGCGCCAACTGAAAGAAGCAGGCATCCCGGTTGGCGTTATGGCGGCGCCGATGATTCCCGGCCTCAATGACGACGAACTGGAAACGCTTCTTGATGCTGCGAAGGATGCGGGCGCTGATTTCGTCGGATACACGATTATTCGACTCCCGCTGGAAGTTTCGCCATTGTTCCAGGAGTGGCTTGAGACATTCGCCCCCAATCGAGCGCGCCGGGTAATGGGGCATATTCGCGATATGAATGGCGGCAAGGATTATGACGTCCATTGGTCGCGCGGCAGAGAGGTCAAGTCCACATACGCCAAACTTATCGCTGCGCGTTTTTCAAATGCGGTGCGCCGTCTCGGCTTGAGAACCAAGGGACCAATACTGTCAGTTGATCAGTTCGCCGCGCCAGCGGCCGCGAGCGCCCAATTAGGGCTTTTCGATAGAGATTAAACCCAGACGCTATCGAGCTTGTTTTGCGAGATATTGCGACTCACGGGATATTAATTTTTAAAGATATGAAGCACCCACTACCGAATTTCGACATCGAAGACTCAATGCCTGGCATTGTCGCCGGCATAGACGAGGCTGGTCGTGGCCCCTGGGCGGGCCCCGTTGTCGCGGCCGCTGTGATATTGAACCCTGTGACAGCGCCGGATGGCTTGCGCGATTCCAAAACTTTGAGCGAAAAGCGACGGGATCATATCGCCGCGGAGCTTTGGTCTTCGGCTGTGATTGGCGTCGGTGTGTCGAGTGTGGATGAAATCGATCGCATCAACATTCTGCAAGCGACGTTACTCGCCATGTCCAGGGCGGCGGCGAACCTGCCCGGTCGACCAGAAATTTGTATTGTCGACGGGAAGATTAAACCAAAACTGCGCTGCCCCGCTTATACTGTTGTCAAAGGCGACGCTAAATCCTGTTCAATCGCCGCAGCGTCGATCATCGCCAAAACAACCCGCGATCGAATGATGCGGGCGCTGGCGCGAGAATTTCCGCATTATGCCTGGGAGCGTAACAAGGGCTATGGTGCGCCAGCCCATCGTGAAGGGCTCGCCCGCTTCGGCGTGACGCCCCATCACAGGAAAAGTTTTGCGCCTATACAGAACATTCTTTGTGAAGCAGTCGAGCTCTGTTAACGACTTATTATTCAGTCTTAACAGATGCTGAATGGCATTTTTCGGTCCAGACTCTTGACCTTTCGGCCTCGCCGAATCAAAACTTTCGCCCTCATCTTTTTGGGAAGCTTGCGATGTCGGCGAAAAAAGCATCTGCGAATATGCAAATCATTGAACCATTCCTTGACCGGATCATTGAGGGTGATTGCATCGCCTCTATGCGATCCATGCCGGACGCAAGCGTCGACCTCATTTTCGCAGACCCGCCTTACAATCTTCAGCTTGGCGGCGAATTGACCCGCCCGGACAATTCAAACGTTGATGGCGTGGATGACGACTGGGATAAATTCGACTCTTTCGCCGCCTATGATGCATTTACGCGTGAATGGTTACAAGAAGCCCGCCGCATTCTGAAACCTGACGGCGCGATTTGGGTAATAGGTTCATACCATAATATATTCCGTGTAGGCACGGCTATTCAGGACATAGGCTTTTGGATCTTGAATGATGTGATCTGGCGAAAGTCCAATCCGATGCCGAATTTTCGAGGAACACGTCTAACGAATGCTCATGAAACTTTAATCTGGGCGTCGAAATCGCAGAAATCAAAATACACGTTTAATTATCGCGCATTGAAGACCGGAAATGATGACCTTCAAATGCGATCGGATTGGGAATTTCCTATTTGCACCGGCTCGGAGCGGTTGAAAGATGATACCGGCGTCAAGATTCATCCAACTCAGAAGCCCGAGTCACTACTCTACCGTATACTGATTGCATCTACTAATCTAGGCGACGTAGTTCTGGATCCGTTTTTTGGTTCCGGCGCGACCGGAGCGGCTGCGCGCCTGTTGGGCCGCCGATATATCGGCTTGGAACGCGATAGCAAATATATTGAAGCGGCGGCAAAGCGGATTTCCCGCATCAAGCCTTTGTCCGGCGAAGACTTGTCTACACAACCAAATCCTAAGTCTGCCCCGAGAATTCCATTTGGCGCGGTGGTGGAAAAAAAGCTGATCCGGCCCGGCGCAACGCTTTATTCGCCGCGCGGTAAGCATGCAGCGCGTGTCAGAGCGGATGGATCCCTTTACATCAAAGATGGAGAAGAAGAGATCCAGGGGTCTATCCACAAAGTTGGTGCGGCCATCCAAAAAGCAGCCGCCTGCAATGGCTGGACATATTGGCACTACGAAGAAAAATCCGGACGCAAACCGATAGATTTCTTGCGTGACAAGATGCGCCGGCAACTAAAAGCATGAACGTCTAATTGAGCGGCGCTTGTTCGGTGAAATATAGTGCGCTGATATCATAGCCAAGTGCGGAAAGGCGTTCCAACGCACCGGCGCGAACAGCATCGTCAATCGTTGGTGTTCGCGACAAGATCCACAGATACCGTCCGGCGGGCTCGCCGACCAAAGCCAGCGAATAGTCATCGTCCAGCCCGATAATCCAGTAATCACCCCAGAACGGTCCGAAAAAACTCACTTCCAGCTTCGCGTTCGACGTCTCATCAACGATACGGGCGCGGCCCTCTGATGCATTTGCCGGGCCGTCGGGCGCACCTTTTCTGCAGGTATTGACGACGCGGATAAGGCCGTCTTCACGCCGACTGTACTCGGCGGTGACGCCCTCGCATCCCTCCTCAAAATTATTGGGATACCGCGCAATTTCGTACCACTTGCCCAGATAACGATCGATATCCACAAAATTTACTGTCGCCAACGGCGCAGATGCGTCTCGATTGACCGGCGGTTTGGCGCAGGCGTTGATAAGCAAAACGGTCAGAATCAAAAAAACGCGCATGGGCGGGTCCGCCTTTCACTGTGGCTCAATCGCGGATAAATTTTGGACTTTACGCTCGCCGCGACCTTTGTAGATTGCGTCAATGGCGTGGGAAAAACAACTGAACGAATTAGCGGCGCGCGCAAAACGCGCTGAAGACATGGGCGGGCCAGAAAAACGCGCCCGTCAGAAATCGCGAGGAAAACTCAATGCGCGCGAGCGACTGCACGCGCTTCTCGATCGCGGATCTTTTCAGGAAATCGGTAAGCTCGCCGGCAAAAGCGATTTTGATGAAAAAGGCCGTCAAACAGATTTCACACCGGCGAATTTCATTTTCGGACGAGGACGGATTAACGGCGTTCCGATTGTCGCTACAGCGGATGATTTTACAGTGCGCGGCGGCGCCGCGGATGCGGCGATCCATCGAAAAATGGCACTCGCTGAACAAATGGCCCATGAATTCAAGATTCCGTTAATTCGAATGATTGACGGCACCGGCGGCGGCGGTTCAGTGAAAATGCTTGAGCAGATGGGATTCACTTATGTCCCGTTTGTCCCCGGCTGGGAACATGTCGCGAAAAACTTGAAAACCGTCCCTGTGGTGTCGCTTGCGCTCGGACCAACCGCCGGGCTTGGCGCTGCGCGAACAGTTGCAAGTCATTACGCGGTTATGGTGAAAGGATTGGCGCAGATTTTCACCGCGGGCCCGCCCGTTGTTGCGGCGCTAGGCGAGACGCTGGAGAAAGAGGAGCTCGGCGGCTCTGAAATTCACGCTCGCAACGGCGTCGTCGATGACGAAGCCGACAGCGAATTGGAAGCGTTCGCGATGGCGCGCACCTTTCTTTCCTATCTGCCAAGCGCGACCGGGCAAGCGCCCGATCGCAGACCAACATCGGACCGCCCGGATCGGCAAGATTCAGCACTACTCGATATTGTGCCGGAGGATCCAAAAGCGGCCTATAATATGCGCCGCATTCTGGCGAGCGTCTTTGACCATGACACCGTATTTGAGATGGGACGGCGGTGGGGCCGTAGCGCGATCACCGCTTTTGCGCGGCTGGACGGCTGGCCTGTCGCCGTGTTGGCGTCGGACCCGACATTTCTCGGTGGCTCCTGGACGGCTGACGCCGCCGAGAAAGTAAAACGTTTTATTCAGCTAGCAGAGCAATTTTGCTTACCTGTCATACATCTCGTCGATAATCCAGGATTCATGATTGGCCGTGATGCGGAAAAAGCCGCTACGATCAGGCGCGGTGTTGAAGCGATGAACACTGTGTATGAAACGAAAACGCCATGGGCGACAATAATTATCCGAAAAGCCTATGGCGTTGCTGGCGCAGCAATGTCGGACCATACACGATTTCAGTATCGCGCCGCCTGGCCCTCGGGAGATTGGGGATCGCTGCCCATGGATGGCGGCGTTGAAGCCGCTTACAAAAGCGAATTAGCAGCGTCAGATAATCCCGTAGCGCTATTAAAGGACATAAAACAAGAGCTTTCGCGGGTGACTTCACCATTCCGAACCGCCGAAAACTTTCTTATTGAGGATATCATCGATCCAAGAGCGACACGGCCGTTTCTTTGTGAATTCATTACCCTTGCGATGCGCAGTTACAGACCGCTTAAGGACTGAGTAAATTCAATCCTGCGCAAACCAACGAGCCGGACCGGAGCGTATGTTGGGGTCATTGCCGTCGATATAGGCGGTCACAAATCCATTCGTACCAACAATAGCGTGCCATTTCTGGTTAGGTGCGCGAAAGAATACACGCGCTGGATCGACGTCCGGCCTCTGCGCGTCGATTGGCGAGACCTGCGCAAATACTTCCCCATCAAAGATGGTCAGAAATTGCGCATCTGTGGCATGCTCCACCCTTCGACCCGCCCAATATATTCGGATCGGTTTTCCGGATCGCACTGCATCCATAAGGGCTTCTTTTGATCCGACTACAACGTTACCTTCGGAGTCATTTTCAAACACCAACCGCCAGCGCTCAGGTAAGTTCTCGTCGCCGGCGACCATAGCACTCCCCGACGTAGCGGAAACCAGGAAAATCAACGCAAAAACAAATTCTCTCATGCCCCCTCCTGTTATTTTTTTCGGATAACGCCCGTTAAATTATGCGACGCAATTCGTGGTGAAGTCTTATATAAATTTACGCAAAACGCGGACCAAAAACACTACCTGCAGTATTGGCGGGACTATGAAACAAGCGTTCTCGCAGATACTGCGCAGTCCAACGCTTTACGCATAACCGTTGGCACTTTTGCCTCGTCGGCTTTGCTCCATGTTTGATCGTCGTCGCGGCGATATCCTTTTGGAGCGTCCGCAAATCGAACGCTAAGTGTCAGGTGAAAATGCGTGAACACATGCGTGACAACACCGGCATCTCGCCACGCAATCTTTGTGGCGCCTGAAAGCGTTTCTTCTTCTCGACCTGCATGCCGGAATTCGCGCCAGTCAGTTCCAGGCAATCCAAGCATTCCGCCCAATAAGCCTTTTTCAGGTCTACGTTCCAGTAATACTTGGCCGCGCCCATTGAATAAGGCGTATACGGAACCTGTACGGTTTGGTTTCGCTTTTTTCTGCGCTTTCGCCGGGTATTGATCAACTGCGCCTTCTTTTCGAGCTTTACAACTCGACAATAGCGGGCAACAGGAGCATGCTGGATTTTTTGGTCGACAAATCGTCGCTCCAAGATCCATCAAGCCTTGCGCAAAGTCGCCGCTACGTGATGAAGGCCAAATGTCTTCAGCACAAGCTTTTATTTGTTTTTTCGACTTCGGCGGCAGTGCACCGATTGTAAAAAGTCGCGCAACAATCCGCTCAATATTCCCATCGATCGCCGCCGCCCTTTTATCAAACGCAATTGCTGCGATCGCGGCGGCCGTGTAATCGCCAATGCCTGGTAACGCCCTTAAGGCTTCCTCCGTATCGGGAAATACGCCATCGTAGCGCTCGGCGACAACTTGCGCGCATTTGTGCAAATTACGCGCTCTCGCATAATACCCGAGGCCCGCCCACGCGCCCAATACGTCATCAAGCGGCGCCGAAGCGAGCGCACTTACCGACGGCCATCGATCAAGGAAATCGCTATATCGCGGCGACACCGTTGCAACCGTTGTTTGCTGCAGCATGATTTCCGAAAGCCAAACCTTGTAGGCGTTCGGTCTTCGACCGGCCTTACGCTGAGCGGGCCCGACACGCCACGGTAGGTCACGCGCATGCTGGTCGTACCAGGCCAGAAGCCTGTCCGACATTTCGGATCGCTTTGTTTCGAAGGCCATTGCGTTATGCTATGCCCAGCGTCAGCATTGCCAATCAAGGCGTTCTCATGTCGCAAACACGATCGACAAGGCCGATCAGAAAACCGCCGCCCGCAATAGGACGCGCGGCCGCCGAGATCATGCGCGGTGTTTCGCGCCGTACGAAATACGCCGATCCGTCTCTTGTGGAAAACTGGCCGACTTTGGTCGGCGTTGATATCGCAAATCTGTGCCGCCCGGGGCGCATCACCGGTCATCCGGGTTCCAAAACCGTTGAATTGTTTGCCATCTCAGGGGCTGCAGCAATGGAGCTGCAACAACGGACAGATGAAATTTTGGCCGCGCTGCAGGGCTATCTCGGGCTATCCGGCGCTTCTCGCATTGCGATCCGGCAAATGAGCCATGCGGAAGCCAGAGATGACGATTCCGCCACGGCCCTTGACGCAGCTCTGGCCGCGTTTCGCCAATCCGTTGGCAAAAGCGGTCGACGGTGATCCGGCGCCCCTTGCATCAGCATACCGGATCGGCAAATTAACGACTAAGAGTTTGCGCCCAGATTTCTCGGATCGGCGTAAACCTGAGCGTTTCAGAAAGGTTTTTTCGATGTTCCGATTTCAGTCCGCCCAATTGTTGCGATTAATGGCCGGAGCGGCGTTTTTCGCATTTTTATCTGCTTGCGGGGAAGCATCCGAAAAAACTGCGGACGACGCCAACACTGGCCCTGCCATTGCTGATGCTGAAGAAGCTGAGCGCGTTGGGGCGTTGGCGGACATGGCGGTGGGACCGGATGATGCGCCGGTGACTGTCATAGAGTACGCGTCGATCACCTGCCCGCATTGCGCCACCTTCCACGAAGATGTCTATCCAACAATCAAGAAGGATTATGTGGACACAGGCAAAGTGCGCTTCGTCTTTCGCGAATTTCCCACAGCGCCCGCAAATCTCGCCGTCGCTGGCTCCATGCTTGCGCGCTGCACCGCCGATAAAGGCGATCAAACAAATTATTTCGTTCTGCTCGACGCGTTATTCAAAACCCAGATGACGTGGATGCGAAGCGACTCCCCTCGGGACGAACTCCTGAAAATCGCTGGCCAGGCCGGCATGGATGAAACGGCATTTGACGCGTGCCTTAACCGTAGTGAACTCGTTGATTTAATTAACGAAAACGTTCAAGATGCACGATCACGATATGATATCGCATCGACGCCGAGTTTTGTCATCAATGGCGTCGTTCGCCGCCCAAGCACTTCTCGGCCGGAAGAATTCGCCAAAATTCTAGACGAGGCGCTTGAGGAAGCCGGAATTTCCGAGCAATAGCCGCATTGCAACTGGGGAATAAAGGATTCTCTAAGTATCCCCGTCTTTGCTTGGCGTAGGCAGAGAATCGGCGATGATGCTGTATTGGGATGTGTGCAAGACGGTAACTTGCGCCGAAACTGTCGCCGGGAAAAATTTGCGTGAAATTCACTAATGTCCGCCTTGTGGGCTTCAAATCTTTTGTGGAGCCAACCGATTTCGAAGTCCGTGATGGGCTGACGGGTATTGTCGGCCCGAATGGCTGCGGGAAATCCAACCTGTTGGAAGCGCTCCGATGGGTCATGGGGGCCACGTCGGCTAAGGCCTTGCGCGGCGACGGCATGGACGCTGTTATCTTCTCCGGCACCTCAATGCGCCCTGCGCGCAATTGGGCTGAAGTCATTCTCACGCTTGACAATTCTGACCGCACCGCGCCGGCGGAGTATAATGACACTGAAACCCTCGAAATCTCACGTCGCATCCTTCGAAAGGACGAGGGCACTCAATCTATATATCGCATCAATAACAAAGAAGTTCGAGCCAAGGACGTACAGTTGTTGTTTGCGGACGCATCCACCGGAGCGAATTCTCCGGCGCTCGTGCGGCAAGGCCAAGTCGCCGAGTTGATCGGCGCAAAGCCGCAAAACCGTCGACGATTGCTTGAAGAGGCCGCCGGGGTAACTGGACTTCATTCGCGTCGCCACGAGGCCGAGTTGCGTCTGCGCGCTGCCGAGCAAAATCTCGAGCGTTTGGATGACGTAATTGGCGAACTCGAAACGCAAAAATCAGCGTTAGCCCGCCAAGCCCGTCAGGCGACGAGATATCGCAATGTCTCTGGAGACATAAGGCGCACAGAAGCGATGTCGGCTTATTTGCGATGGCGTGAAGCTGTGTCTGCGCAGGAAGAAGCCGCCGCAAACCTTTCTGATATCTCGTCCGTGCTCGAAGAATCGACGCGGGCCGCCGCTGCAGCGGCTGCAGCCCAGGCCGATGCGCAGACTGCGCTCGACCCGCTGCGTTTGGCGGAAGCGGAAGCGGCAGCGGCGTTACATCGTTTGACGGTCGCCCGGGAAGGACTGGACGACGAGTCTCGCAGGGCGGAAGCAGAATTATCGCGCCTGTCCTCAGAAATCGAACAACTGAATAAAGATATTGATCGAGAAAAGGATCTTCTTGCGGATGCGGATGAAGCCGTGAAGGCCCTCAACCGCGAAGAAGAGGGTCTGCGCGCACGCGAGGCGTCCGAAACGCAGCGTCTGTCTGAAGCAATCGAAATAATGACCGCAGCAGCGTCAAAACTGGAAACGGTGGAACGCCATTATGATGAAAAGTCGGCCGAAGCCGCTGAATTTGAAGCGCAAAGAAAATCCATAAATGAAAATATCGCATCAAGCGAACGTCGGCTGAAAAAGATTGAGGATGAAATTGCAGCCTATTCCGACGAACGCTCCCTCGTCTTACCAAGCCCTGAACAAGCGGCTGCGCTAGCAGAGGCGGGTAAAAAGTTTGAGGTGGCGGTAGATGCAGCCCAACGTGCGGAAGCCGCCTTCCACCGTGCTGAAGAAGAACGTTCCCAGGCGGAAGAAAACGAAGAAGCACTACGCGGGCCGTTGCTAAAGGCGGAACAGGGTTTAACGGAAATCGACGCAGAAAGAGAAGCGTTGCGACGCGTTCTTGCGGCCAATGAAAGCGACGAATGGACGCCGCTTATCGAGATGATTGATGTCGATCCCGGGTATGAAAATGCGTTGGCTTCTGCACTGGGCGATGACCTAAGCGCAGCCATAGATTCGCAAGCGCCCGCGCATTGGTCCGGACGCGGTATTTCAGTCTCGACGAGCGCCCTTCCCGCTGGCGCGACGCCACTGCTTGATCACGTGCGTGCGCCAGATGTTCTGCGCCGACGTCTCGCTTCCATCGGCGTCATTGAGCCCAGTGACAGCGGCCTTTTGGTCGCTCAATTGCAACCGGGCCAACGCCTTGTTTCGCGCGCCGGCGATCTTTGGAGATGGGATGGGTTTACGGCGCACGCAGACGCCAAGACTGCCGCCGCGATACGCCTTGAACAACGAAACCGATTACAAGTTCTTGATCAGGATTTTAACGCTGCACAAAACCGCGCCGAGCAAATCCGCCGTGACCACAACGCTGCTGCAGAAAACCTCTCGGCCATTCAAAAAAATGAACGAGAAGCGCGCGGTCTTTTCTCGGACGCAAGACGCGCGGTCGACAGCGCACGGACAACGTTAAATGCGCTGGAACGTGAGCATGAGCGCGCCTCCGCGCGCATTAATTCGATTGACGAAAATCTCCGGCGCCTGTCAGCAGAGAAAGAGGAATCGGAAAATAACAACGCTCAGCTCACCGAAGAAAAAGTAGCATTGCCTGATCCCGTGCGTACAGCAGAAATCGTCGCCGCCGCCCGGGAAGACGTTGGTCATGCACGCGCCCACGCCAGCGAAGCCCGAGCAATTCACAACGACCTTGCGCGTGAAGCGAAAATGCGCAGCGAGCGCTTGGAAGAGTTATCTAAGGAACGGGGCCTTTGGGCGACCCGCGGTGAAACGGCGAATGCTCGCAATCGCGAACTTAGCGACCGCCTCGAAGATGTCCGCACGGCGCATGGAGAAGCGCAGAATGCGCCCGCCGAAATCGAAGCAAAACGAAATGCGCTGCTCGACCAGATAGCCCTTGCCGAGACGAATCGAAATCAAAAGGCCGACGCCTTGGCGAGCGGTGTCCAAGCGTCTCAGAATGCGGACAAAACAGCGAAAGACGCCGATGCGGCAGCGGCGGATGCCCGCGAAGCACGCGCACGGTTTGAGGCTCAACATGAAGGCGCCGGCGCACGTGTTGAGGAAGCCGCGGCGCTTGCTCGGGAGACATGCGAGACCGAACCTGAGTACTTATTGGCGGTCGCCGAACACAAGGATGGAGCGGAGCTTCCGACTCGAGAGGACACTGAGCGCCGCCTCGAGCGGTACAAACGCGAACGCGAAAACCTTGGCGGCGTTAACCTGCGCGCCGAGGAGGAAATGCAGGACGTCGCACAACGCCTGGAAGAGCTGGCGGTCGAGCGGGAGGATTGCGACGGCGCAATTCGAAAACTCCGCGCCGCCATTGGCGGTTTGAATAAAGAGGCGCGCCAGCGGTTGTTGGATGCTTTCGATACCGTCAACAGAAATTTTGGCGACCTTTTCAAGCGGCTCTTCAACGGCGGTCAGGCTGAATTGCGCCTAATCGATTCGGACGACCCGTTGGAAGCTGGCCTTGAGATTTTCGCTTCGCCTCCTGGAAAAAAGCTTGCGTCAATGTCTCTGATGTCTGGCGGTGAGCAAGCGCTAACAGCCACATCACTGATATTCGCCGTGTTTATGGCCAACCCGGCGCCGGTCTGCGTGCTGGACGAAGTTGACGCCCCATTGGACGATGCGAATGTCGAGCGTTTCTGCCGGATGCTGCATGAAATGGCGAATGAAACTGATACACGTTTCATCATCATCACCCACCACGCCCTGACAATGTCCCGCATGGACCGACTCTTTGGCGTCACGATGATTGAACGCGGCGTGTCTCAATTGGTGTCGGTTGATTTGCAGCGCGCTGAGCAGATGGCCGCTGAATAAATTGTCCGCGTCGACTCGACGCGCTCCATTTTGTTCAAATAAAACAGAGCGTTATGCTCAGAAAGCTTTGCTTGACGCTGCGCTGCGGCGCCTATAATGTCCGGCAAAATTTCAAGGGTGTGGACGTCCGTGCGCACCCATTTTCGGGCAGGCTTATGGCGGAAGACGCCGACAAGCAGGAACCGCCCTCGCTGGATGAGTTTTCAGAACGGTTAGATCGCGCACGCGGCGAAACTGACGGAGAGAAACCTCAAAGAGTGAGCGGGGCGGCTTGGGGGCGCGCGCTGCGCGTCTCTACTGATATGCTTGCGGGGTTAATTGTCGGCATCCTGCTCGGTCTGGGTCTAGATCGGCTATTGGGGACGTCGCCGTGGCTTCTCCTTGCGGGCATTGGCCTAGGCTTCGCTGCTGGGCTCCGCAATATCGGCAAAGCCCTGAAAGACTAAGGAAGTATCATCCGGTTACGGATGTATCGATGTATTGTAAGGCTGAACCATGCTAAGACTAAAAGCCGCCGGCCCGATGGAGCAGTTTGAGATATTGCCTATCGTAAAACTCGATTTCGGCGGTCTTGATATTTCTTTGACCAACTCCTCTCTATGGATGTTGATTGGCCTTGCCGCGATCCTGATCTTCTTTTTCTCCGCCACCCGCCGTGTATCAATTATTCCTGGCCGGCTCCAGTCAATGGCGGAGGTTCTATACAGTTTCATCTTCGACCTGGTGCGGGACACGATTGGGCCGGAAGGGCGGAAATTTTTCCCGTATGTATTCAGCCTTTTCATTTTTATATTCGTCCTGAATTTGTTCGGGATGATCCCTTCAATACCGGGAACGCCAGCTGAAATTCACACATTCACGCCAACCAGCCATCTTATCGTCACGTTGGCTCTCGCCATGCTGACGATAACGATCGTCGTCATTTACGGGTTCTGGAAAAATGGCCTGGGCTTTTTGCGACTTTTTGCACCATCCGGTCAGCCGCTCCCCATGTATCTAATTCTCGTTCCGGTAGAGATCATTTCTTTTCTCTCGCGCCCGCTTTCGCTCGCGATTCGACTTTTCGCCAATATGTTTGCAGGACACATTATCCTCAAAGTGTTTGCAGGCTTTGTCGTCTCACTTATTGGCGCAGGCGGGGGATGGTTTCTGCTTGGGTTGGCGCCATTTCTCGGCGTCACGGCAGTGACCATGCTGGAATTTCTTGTTGCAGGACTGCAGGCATACGTATTTGCGATCCTTACCTGCATCTATCTCAGCGATGCGGCTCACGCATCGGACCACTAGGAGATCAGATTTCGCAACGGCGCTCCGAGCCACCCGGCGCGAACCAAATCATTCGGCTCACGAACAGCTTACATTGAACCAGGAGACTTAGACATGGACGCAGAAGCAGCAAAACTCATAGGCGCAGGTATCGCATCAATCCCGCTCGCTGGCGCAGCGATCGGCCTTGGCCTTATCTTTTCAAACTTCCTAGCCGGGGCTTTCCGAAACCCGTCAGCGAGCGCTGCAAACCAACCAACCATGCTTCTCGCATTTGCATTGACTGAATTCACCGGATTGCTCGGCTTCGTGATCGCAATTCTAATTCTTCTGGACGTTCTTTAAGCAGAACGTCGCGATCAACGATATAAAGGACTTCCGCCCCATGACTATTTCTGCCTTCATAGCAGTATCTGCCGCTGCGGCCACTGAAGCCGGTCATGAGGCGGAGGCCGCCGGGCTTCCGCAACTCGATCCCACATGGTGGCCAAGCCAGCTCGCATGGCTCGCATTTTCATTTGGTATTCTGTACTGGTTGATGGCGAGCAAATTTCTGCCGGCAATCGGCGCTGGTATAGAAGAAAGACGCGATCGTGTTGCAGACGACCTTGATCAGGCGGCGGAATTCCGCCGCCAGTCAGAGGACGCCGAAGCGGCCTATGATCGATCGCTAGCTGACGCAAAAGCGAAGGCGCAGGCCATTGCTGCCGACACGCGCAGCACCGTCGATGCGGAAATTGCAGAATTGCAAGTCACCACCGACAAAGCAATTGAAGAGAAATTGTCAATTGCCGAAACCCGTATCGCTGAAATGAAGGCCGAAGCCGCCAACAAAGTTCGGGAAGCGTCGAATGATATCACCAAATCCGTCGTTGATGCACTGATCGACGAGACACCAACTGAAGACGCTGTCGCAGCTGCGCTGGATGCGGTTGCGAACAATCGCGCGGCGTAAATCGCCTAAGGAGCTTTTACTCATGGTTTCACTTGCCGCCCTCGCCCTCGCGGCCGCCGAAGAAGGTGCAGCAAAATCCGGTGGACTGTTCCAGGACACATCATTCTGGGTCCTGTTGGCTTTCCTGCTTGTAATAGGTGTGTTTTGGCGATTTGGCGTACACAAAACAATTACAAACGGCCTCGACCAGCGTGGCCAAAAAATTGCCGATGAGCTCGATGAGGCTCGCCGTCTGCGGGAGGAGGCGCAGGAACTACTCGCTAAATTTCAGCGACGCCAGCGGGACGCGGAAAACGAAGCGACCGCCATTGTGGAACAGGCGAAAAAAGATGCTGCTCGACTAGCCGAAGATGCGCGCCGAAAAATTGAGGAACAAGTCGAACGGCGTACAAAAGCGGCGGAGGCAAAAATCGCCAGGGCGGAAGCGCAGGCGCTGTCAGAAGTGCGCAGCCAGGCGGCGGACTTATCTATCGATGCCGCGCGTCACATCATACGGCAACGGATGGATGGCGGCGCACAAACAGCGTTTGTTGATAAAGCCATCGCCGGACTACGAGAGAAATTGAACTAACCGACTTACCGCCGCTGATTGCTAATTTTACGCGTATTCATGCGGTGCGAGCGGGCGCCGTTTATTCATCAATTCATCGAGCGGAATTGACGCGCCGTTATCCTGCACCATTCGGACGTGAAACGGCCGGAGGTCTCGCGCATGTTCCGCACCGCAGGAATGCGCGATCATCGCCACGTCTTTACGCATTTTTTTGACATAGCTGGCCGCGTCTTTCGATTTCATTGCGGGATCCAAGCCGTCTTGTAGTGATTTCTTGTGTGTCGTGATGCCGGTTGGGCAATCGTTTGTGTGGCAGCGCAGCGCCTGAATACAGCCAATTGAGAACATGAACCCGCGCGCGGAGTTGACCGTATCGGCGCCTGCACAATATGCCCACGCGACCTCCGCCGGCGTGACCAATTTGCCCGATGCAACAATTTTGATCCGCTCTTTAAGACCGCGTCGCTCAAGTATGTGAGACAACATCGGTAATGACGATTTTAGCGGCAATCCAACATTGTCCATAAGCGACATCGGCGCGGCGCCGGTTCCTCCGTCGCCTCCATCCAAGGTGATGAAGTCAGGTGCTGACTGCACACCTCGGCGATCGATAGCGTCACACAAATCATCGACCCAGCCATAGGCGCCAAGAACTGTTTTAAACCCCGTGGGCAAGCCGCTAATTATACGTACCCGATCGATAAAATCCAATAAATCGTCTACGCTGTCTATTTCGGGATACCGATTTGGCGACAGTGATGGTTGCCCGACCGGGATGCCACGGATAGATGCAATCTCCTCGGTTACTTTTGCAGCAGGAAGAATACCGCCTTTTCCAGGTTTTGCGCCTTGGGCAAGTTTCACTTCTATCATCTTGACTTGCGGTATCGCAGCGAGCTCTCGCAATCGCTCCGCATCAAGGTCGCCGTGTTCGTCGCGAACGCCATATTTCGCTGTGCCCATCTGAAAGATAACATCGCATCCGCCGGACAAATGATGCGGCGACAATCCTCCCTCCCCGGTGTTCAAGTAACACCCGGCCGCACGTGCGCCATGGGACAATGCGACAATTGCTGGGCGCGACAGCGAACCATAACTCATTGCGGAAATGTTTATTATTGAAGACCCTTCATACGGTTCAGTTGTATACGGACCAAAAATAACTGGTGGCGGATCTGACGCCTTTTCATCAAGACGCGGAAATGGCGCATTCACAAAAATTGGTGTTCCAACAACGGTCAGCCTGCGTGTTGATCCAAAAGGATGCGTATTGTTTTCACCCTTTGCCGACTTGTATATCCAGTCACGCTCGGCCCGATTGAAAGGCATTTCCTCGCGATCCAAGGCAAAGAAATACTGTCGGAAAAACTCCCCAAGGCGTGTAAAAATTTCTCGAAATCGGCCAATCACCGGATAATTGTGTCGAACCGCATCCTTGGATTGGGTTGAATCAACAAAATAAATTACGAGCAACGCCAACGCCGCAAGGCCGACTGCAACCACAAACAGTGTTGCGAAAAATCCCAACGCCCGAATAGTGAAATCGGAAATAAACTCCATCGCAACGCCTTGTCACGGTCACTTCGCTGAAGACGCTACCATAAGGCAGTTCATCTAAAGGGAAAGCACACCCAAAGCCTACAATAATGTTGGCTTATTCCGCTGCAATGGCGAGTTCCGGCGTCCAGCGCAATACGGGCTTCCTCGCCGCCGCCGTTTCGTCAAGCCGCCGACGCGGCGCATGAACGGGTGCAGCTTTGAAGAGTTCTGTATCGCCTTCCTTTGCCCGGCGAGCGAGCGACAACAAAGCGTCACAAAATTCGTCGAGTTCCCGTTTCGATTCAGATTCTGTTGGCTCGATCAGCATCGCGCCATGCACCACCAACGGAAAATACATTGTCATCGGATGGTACCCTTCATCGATCATCGCTTTTGCGAAGTCGATGGTTTCGACGCCTGTGCCTTTGAGGAACCGGTCGTCGAACAGGGCTTCGTGCATGCAATAACCGTCAAATGCGGGAGACATCTCCGACCTTAGTCGCGCAAGCACATAATTTGCATTCAAAACTGCGTCTTCCGCCGCCTGACGAATGCCATCTTCACCGTGGCTCATCATGTACGCTAACGCACGGGTAAACATGCCCATTTGCCCGTGAAACGCCGTCATCCGGCCAAAACTCTCAGAGCCCTGTTCACCATCATTGGGACGGTTTTCGACGACACGAATACCATTTTCGTCACTCACAACGAACGGAATGGGCGCAAATGGCGCAAGCGCCTCCGACAATACAGTGGGACCAGAACCAGGCCCGCCGCCCCCATGCGGTGTCGAAAAAGTCTTATGCAAATTGATGTGCATCGCGTCGACGCCTAAATCCCCCGGCCGTACTTTTCCAGCGATCGCATTAAAGTTTGCGCCGTCGCAATAGAAATAGCCGCCCACATCATGCAGTGCGTCAGCCATCTTCCTTATGTCGCGTTCAAACAGGCCGCATGTGTTGGGATTGGTCACCATGATGGCGGCGACATCATCATCCAGACGCTCCATAAAAGCGCGGATATCCAC
The DNA here is from genome assembly GCA_039186325.1 of Pseudomonadota bacterium. Classification (GTDB taxonomy): domain Bacteria; phylum Pseudomonadota; class Alphaproteobacteria; order Caulobacterales; family Parvularculaceae; genus Hyphococcus. The sequence continues at coordinate 18,539 of JBCDAD010000039.1, forward strand.
CCGGCCGGTGTCGTCGGCCGGTAATTCGTCGACGATAAATCCGCATTGTACAGCTGTCGCCGGGTTTGTTCCGTGCGCTGATTCCGGAGCGAGTACACGGCGGCGTTTTTCCGCCTCACCTTTCGAATATATCGCGGCGCGAATCGCCATCATACCGCATAATTCACCATGCGCGCCGGCTTTGGGCGACATCGCAACGGCCGGCATCCCTGTCAATGTCTTTAGCCAATGCGCTAACAAGTCAATCACTTCAAAGGCGCCCGGGGTTGTCGAAACTGGCGATAATGGGTGGATGTCAGAAAATCCCGGCAGCCGCGCAATTTTCTCATTGAGCCGAGGATTGTGTTTCATCGTGCAGGACCCAAGCGGAAACGGCCCCATATCAATGGCGTAATTTTTTTGCGAAAGGCGGACATAGTGCCGCATCGTTTCAGGTTCTGATAAACCCGGCAGTCCTATTGGCGAATTTCGCTCCAAGCCGCCAAGGCATTGCGTCATGTCCTCGGCGTCAGGGATATCTACGCCCGTGCGATCAGTAGTTCCAATCTCAAAGATTAGCGCCTCTTCGCGCTGAAGCGCTTTTGCTCCGGTGTGCGTTTGCGCACTAACTTTGTTCTCGAGCTGGGGCGAGGTCGGGCGCCCGGTTGTGTTCATCGTCATGTGATTGGCTGCCTCAGTGTTTTGACGGGCGCACGAAGTCGCGTGTACGCGGATCATTCGTGGCGCACGGAAAGACATCGCTTCCGGTGACAGAAATTGTCGTTGGGCTGATTTCGATTTGGCGAACGAATGGAAGCCGGTCAATTGAGCCAACTTCCTCCAACTTTTCCATTTCCTGCTCAGTCAGACAGTTTCGTAAACCAGCGATTTCCATACGAATATAATTGCCGCTCTCTTTATCCGGTATGGTCTGTCGCCAGCCGCATTGAAATGCGACCGAATTTATCGATGCAAAATTCTCAAGCTCGGCGGTTACGTGGTCCAGCATTTCTTGTGAAACCGGTGATGAACTCCGTTCAAATTCATCAAGCAGTACGCCGCCACCGCGCATGTCAATGCCTTCTGGCGCGCCAAAACTGAAACCGATTTTATAATTCTCTGAAACGGAGCAAGCGACTTCGTAAAGTCGCTTTTCGGGAAATCCGCGGAAAGCGACGTCCAGCGGGCCGGAAGCAATCGATATATTTGGCGACGCGCCTACCCATGCCGCCAGAAAAAAAGCCAGTCTTTGACGCATACACCTAAACCAATTCCCGGAGCCGTAATGCAAATGTCTCAATGTCAGCGTCGCTCGCGCATTCGGTCGCCGCAACAATGAGCAGGTTTTCCGTTTCAGGCACACCTGGCCAAAGGCGGCCGCCCGGCACACCCGCCAAGACGCCGTTTTCCGCAAGCGCTTCAACCATGTCTACCGCATTTTTGCTCAGTCTAAGCGTGAATTCGTTGAAATAGTTTTGGGTGACAAGGTCTACGCCTTCGATCGCCGTGAGCGCATCGACCGTTTTGCGGGCTTTCGAGTGATTTAATTTCGCCAGCCGACGTAAGCCTTCCTCACCTAACAATGTCATATGCACGGTAAAAGCGAGCGAACAGAGCCCGGAGTTGGTGCAAATGTTGGACGTCGCTTTGTCGCGGCGGATATGTTGTTCCCGGGTCGACATGGTTAACACAAAACCCCGCCGTCCCTCGGCGTCGGTCGTCTGCCCGCAGAGACGACCGGGCATTTGACGAACATATTTTTGGCGTACGGCAAACAATCCGACATAGGGGCCGCCGAAATTCAGCGCGTTTCCAATTGATTGACCCTCGCCAACGACAATGTCCGCCCCCATTTCACCCGGGCTCATGATCGCGCCGAGCGATACCGCCTCGGTGACAACCGCCACCAAAAGCGCGCCGCACTCATGGGCGGCCGCGGCGATTGGGCGAAGATCGCGCAAATTGCCAAAAACATCTGGATTCTGAATGATTACACAGGACGTATCTTGATCGATTAAACCAATTAGATCTTCGTCGCCGTCGATAGCCAA
>JBCDAD010000040.1:0-20106 GCA_039186325.1 Pseudomonadota bacterium
CGGGAGAAAAATCTCAGGCCAACAGCGCGTTCAAATCGGCGAAAACGCTGGAGACCGTCGGCCCCCGCCCGGCCCCTTTACCCGACGCCTCAAAAACGGCCCCGTCAGCGGCGATCGCGCGCATGGCGTTATCGACGCCCGTGGCTTTCGCAAACAACGGATCGTCCGTTACATCTTCATATGCGACCCTGGCGGTGATCACGCCGTCTTTTTGGCTGACCCGCGAAATCTGGCGCCACGCGCCAGGACCATTGGCGAAACCTGTCGCCTTCTCGCTGTCCAGACCTTCCACGGCGATCTCATCGAGTATCGGCTCAGCGCCAAAGGCTTCGTAACTCAAAATCGCAATCTTTGCGCGCGCGTCGAGGCCGGATAGGTCAGCTGACGGATCAGCTTCGGCGAAACCCGCGTCCTGGGCCGCTTTTACCGCATCGTCAAAATTCGCGCCGCCGCCAAGCTCGCTCAGGATGAAATTGACCGTCCCATTAAGGATCGCTTTGATTTCCACGATTTTCGCGCCATCGGGAACAGCGCGTAGCGTCTCCACCATAGGCGCGCCACCGCCGACAGACGCCGAATAGGCGACCGCGGCGCCGTTACGGGCCGCTTTTTCATGAAGCGCACCGATCGCGCCAGCCACAGCCTGTTTGTTCGCGGTGACAACGCTCACGCCTTTCCCCAGTGCAGCGTCGACGAGGCGTCTCCCGGCGGCGCCGTCCGACATGGCGTCAACGATGATCTCCGGTGCAGCCTCGAAGAGGGTTTCGGCGTCGTCTACGATCAGGTCAGGATCGATCGCTGCGTGGCGCTTTTTGCTCCGATCACGGACAAGCGCGCCGACCAGAAGTAATCGATCGTCCTGCAAAATATCAAGTGCGGCCCCCTCGCCGACCACACCAAGGCCGGCGACGCCGATGCGGCGGATCGCCTGTTTCTCGCCCGTCATGTCGTTTGTTTCCCTGAAATACTCAAACCTTCAAGCGCAAGCCCGCGCTATAACCGCCTCGCTCGCTGGACGGGCATGATTGCTAACAGATGCAGCGTCAAGGGCGCCGGACAGATCGCGCAGGAGATCGTCTTCGTGCTCCAATCCAACTGAGAAACGCACAAGCCGGTCAGAAATACCAGCCGCCGCCCGCGCTTCCGCCGGCATGGCCGCATGGGTCATAACCGCAGGCACGCAGACGAGGCTTTCAAAACCGCCGAGGGACTCTGCAATCGTAAACAGGTTCAATGCGCGCAAAAACGCAACCGCATCAACCTGCTCGTTCAGTTCAAGAGAGAACATCGCGCCGAACCCCTTTTGCTGGCGCCGCGCAATGTGATGTCCGGGATGGGTCGTCAAACCCGGATAGTTGATCCGCACGATCCGCTCGTCCCGGGTCAGCGCATCGATCACACGCTGCGCCGTCGCCTGCTGACGTTCAATCCGTGGAAAGAGCGTTCGAAGCCCGCGCAAGGTTAGAAAACTGTCAAATGGCGCGCCGGTCACGCCCGTGCAATTGGCCCACCAGGCCAGTTCTTCGCCTAACTTTTCGTCGGCGGCCAGCACCGCGCCCCCGACCACGTCGCTGTGTCCATTGATGTATTTTGTCGTTGAATGAACCACGATATCAACGCCTAGCTCTATCGGGCGCTGCAAGGCGGGCGATAAAAACGTATTATCCGCGACCGTGATCGCCCCATGCCTCTTCGCCAGTTCGACGCATGCAGCTATATCGGTAATCCGCAGAAGCGGATTGGAGGGCGTTTCGATCAAGACAAGTTTTGGCTTCACGGCGAAGGCGCTTTGCAGCGCCAACGTGTCTGATTGATTGACGAATTCGACGTTGAACTGACCCTTTTTCGCCCGGGCGCATAATAGTCGATGGGTCCCCCCATAACAGTCATGGGGCGCGAGCACTGTTTCGCCGGGATCAACAAGACACAAGACGAGGTCGAGCGCCGCCATACCGGACGCCGTGATCACGCCCCGCGCAGCGCCCTCCAGCTCCGCCAACGCAGTCTCCAGTTCGGCGCGCGTCGGATTGCCGGACCGCGCGTAATCAAATTGCGGTTTTTGTGTGGGGTCGGAGAAGGCGTAATTGGCCGACAAGTGAAGCGGCGGCGAGACAGAACGATAGGCTTTATCCGCACCAACACCCGCCGCTGCGCAAATTGTTTCCCGTGCGGCGTTTTCTATGGTCGTCACTGGTCATTCTCCTCTAGGAACGATTTTATGGGACGGCCGATGGCGTCTTGTTCTTTCAAAAACGCGTCATGGCCGTAAATGGAGTCAATTTCGACGAGCGCCGCCGGTCCACCGAGCGCAACTTGCAATCGGCGCATATCGGCCGGCGGCGTGAGCCGGTCCTGGACGTTGGAAATCAGCAACGTCTTTGTACGCACCAGATTTGCGTCCACCCGGTGACGGTCGATCGAATCTGACAATGTTACAAAACGCGCGGGCGACATGTCATAAGCTTCGCCGCGTGAGATCAGGTAATTGCAAATATCGTATGGATCGCCAGCGGCGGGCCCGGGTGCGCTATTGAACCGTTCGGCAAACTCCTCCGGCGATCGATAAGTCGTCATCGCCAGTTGCCGGGCCAGCGAAACGCCGTCTTCCGGACGTCCGCAATCGGATGCGAAGGCGAGAATACGCCGTTGGATACCGCGCAACGCCGTCGCCGCTGGGTGCGGTCGATCGCTGGCGGAAATCACACAAAGGGAATTCAGGCGTTCCGGATAACGGGCGGCAAAAGCAAGGCCGACCATGCCGCCATAGGAAGCGCCGACAAATGCGTGAAGGCGCGCGATGTCTATGGCATCAAGGGCGATACCAAGGATGCGCGCCTGATCAGCAGACGTGATGGTTCGCGCCTGCTCATCGCCACCGGGAAGGAAATCGAGACCGATGACGCAATATGCATCTGTATCAATCGCCCGTGACGGCCCCGCGATCGCGTCCCACCATCCGTTCGCATCGCCAATCGTCGCGACTTTTCGGTCGGCGGAGATGCCGCCGAGAGCGACCACGGCCGGGCGCGATTGATCACCGAAAACACGAAGCGTCACTTCCGGCGCCGACAGGGTTTCACCGCTTTCTAGGCGCACGCCCGGCGGTATCGCCACAGCGATATCCCGCCACGCCGCCGCCTCACCCGAACTCTTCAACAACGCCAACCCCATCGTCTTCCAACACGTCTCCAACGCGAATACCGGGATCGTTTCCGGTATCCGCACAACAAAAAACCACGCCAGACCGGCGCGGCTCATCAGGACATTCGCTAAAAGACCAATCGGATCATCGCGAGCTGCGCGTCCGACTCATCTTTCGGGCTTCCCCGAAGGAATTGGCACCTTTCCATCATTCAGGTCTTGAATGCGGCGGTTGCCCCAGCGTCAGCGGGCCTGTCCCTCAGCTGGTCTTGATGAGTGAATAGCGGAATATTGCTTCGATAAGCATCCGTCAAGCCATATTCGCCAAAAAAGGCGCGCAGGCGCGATAATTCCGCGCCGAGTTTATCAGCGGCGATATTGGCCGGGCGTGCAATACTGCTGGTCAGGTCGCGATCAAATGATCACCGGCCTTTGAATTCGGCTTTGCGCTTCCCGAGGACGGCGGCGACACCTTCCATAAAGTCTTCTGTCTTCGACGCTTCACGCTGGAGCATCGCTTCATAGGCGATCGCTTCGCGCTGTCCGGGGGTTGCCGCACGCAGCGCACGTTTCGTCAGCGCCATGGCGATCGGCGCCTTCTCGGTAATTGACACAGCCCATGCGAGTGCATTGCTGACAACGTCAGTATCAGGAGCAATACGATTGACAAGCCCCCAATCCAGCGCTTTTTCAGGCGAAATTTTCTCCGCCTCAATCATCACCTGAAAGGCGCGCGCGTAACCGACTTGCGCCGGCAGGAGATGGGTCAGGCCACCGTCAGGCACGAGGCCGATATTTGCAAAGGCGCTCATAAGATAAGCGCCCTCCCCCATCACCCTCAGATCGCAGGTGAGCGCCGTCGTCATACCAATGCCCGCCGCCGGTCCATTGATCGCCGCGATAATCGGCTTCGGCATTGACTGCATGACATTCAGAAATGCCGCGTATTCCGTAATCAGAACATCTTCAACATTGACAGACATACTCTCTTCCATCGCCGTTATGTCGGCGCCGGCGCAAAACGCCCGTCCGGCGCCGGTGAGGACAACGGCGCGAATAGAATCGTCATGGGATGCGTCGCGCATGGCGTTACGCAAATCCAGTCGCATTTGCGCATCATAGGCGTTCAGCCGGTCCGGGCGGTTTAAGGTAATGAATGCAACCCCGTCATGGGGCGTTTCATAAGTGACAGTCATAAATCTTCCTCCGGGCCGGCCGCATTTCCATGCGCTCTGAAAATCATGCTCGCGCGCGCCACTATGAATTGCAAAGGCTCTATGCAGTCAAATCGTCATTGTCGAAGCGCTCACGGATATGCGCCCATAGTTTTCCGGCTTCGATGTCAACATCGTGCCGGGCTTCGATGCGCCGCCGCCCTTCTTCGCCTTTGCGCGCAAGGTCGTCCGGATTAGTTGACAGCACCGATCGAATGGCGCGTTCCAGCGCCTCCCCATCGCCCGCCGGAATGATCCAGCCGCAACCATCATCGAGCAATTCAGGTATGCCGGCGATATAGGTTGAAATCACCGGCCGTTTCAGCGCCAGCGCTTCCATGATCACAACCGGCAGGCCTTCGGCGAAACTGGGCAACAGCAACGCCCGCGACGCCGCGATGCGACGACGCACCTCGTCATTGGCGCGCCACCCCAAAATCTCGACTTGATCCCCGACGCCATGCGCCACGATTTCCCGCTCTATGTCAGCGCGGCTTTCGCCGTCACCGACAAGGCTAATTTTCAAATTTGGAAAATCGTCGCGCAGGCGCGCGACGACACGCGGGATCTGAACCTGCCCTTTTTGCGGGCAAAGACGCCCGACGCAGATGATCTCCTCATTGTCCGGCGGCGGTCCGGCGTCAGGAAAATCTCCCAAGTCCAACGCACAATGCACAATTTCGATTTTATCTGCCTGCTCGATCGCGCTGAACCGGATAAGCTGGGACTTACAATAATGCGTAATCGCCGCGATGAAGGACGCATTGGCGATCTTCGCCGGAAAATCCAGCAAGGGCGCATCGGTTAATTCATCAGGACCATGAACAGTAATGCTGTAAGAGGGTCCGCCCATCAACCGCGCGAGCATCGCAACGGCGGTGGAATTCGTCAGGAAATGGACATGGACATGATCAATCCCTTGCGCCGCGGCGAGGCGACGAAAACGAATAGCTTCGAGAAAATAGGCCGTATGCCGAACGACACCGCCGCGCGCCTTGCGTAAAAGCGACCACCAGGGCCCGATCGCCCGGAAAAGGCCCCCAGGGTTAGCGAACAAATCCGTCAGAAAACCCGACAAGAGACCGAACGCGTTATCCGTCAGGATGTATTGTGTCCGGGCCACTTCCGCCTGATCAAGCGGATCAACCAGTTCCCCGTCCCATTGGCGAAGCGCAAAACGGGTCACGCCGACGCCGCGCCGCTCTAACGCCTCAATCTCCCGGCGAATGAATGTCGTCGAGGTTAGCGGATAGGTATTCAAAAGGTAGGCGAGTTTCGGCTCGCCTGCGGGCTGATCGCTCATGAAGAGAGACTTATCGAATGAGTGTTAACATTCGCTCGCACGCCATCGCCAGTTCCACTCGGCGCAAAACGCCTTGCTCGTCTATCAAGCCGCGCTGCGAAACTTCAAAATCTTCGTTGGATTGGTCGGCGGTTCCCCGCGGGCGACCGCATCTACATTTTCCATGCCTGACACAACCTGGCCCCAGGCCGTGTACTGACCGTCAAGGAACGATGCATCGTCAAAGCATATAAAAAACTGGCTGTCAGCACTATTCGGGTCTTGGGCCCGCGCCATCGAACAAACGCCCCGTTGATGGCTGACATCGTTGAACTCCGCATCAATATTCTTGCCCGAGCCGCCCGTTCCTGTCCCTTTCGGACATCCCATCTGGGCCATAAAGCCTTCGATCACCCGGTGCAGGGTCAGCCCGTCGTAAAAACCGTCATCAGCGAGCCGCTTGATCTGGGACACATGATTCGGCGCCTTTTCGTCAAACAGCTCTATCTCAACATCACCCGTCTCCAGGGTAAGGGTCATCTTCGATGTCATCTTTCCACCTTTCCGTCGACGCGCACGGGCACTTTCACGTCACAAATATCGCTCATAAAACCGTCCTCAAGCTCGCCCAACGCCTGAAGATATTGTTTGAATGTCTCGCTGTCCGTACGCATGACTTCGACCTTTTTTCGCTCTCGCGCGGGCACATCTATGCCAAGTCGCATACGGATGATCGGCGTCGGACGCGTCGGCGGTTCACCGCGCGCAATTCGGCGGGAAGCCTCATAGCCGTCAACAATCCAGCCCCAGACCGAATAGGACCGGTCAAGGCTGAGCCGCGCATCGCCGATCATCAAAAAGAACTGGCTGTTGGCGCTGTCGGCTTCCGCCGACCGGGCCATGGACATAACGCCCGGACAATGAAGCGGCCAGAGGTCCACTTTCGCATTAGTCCGAAACGCCTTGATACTCTCAGGCTGTGCGGCGACGGGCAGGCCGTGCACATAACCAATGCGCGGCGCGATCCGGTCGCGTCCCAATTCCGCGAATTGCGGAACCGTGTTCGCATTTTTGACGAACTCACCCGGAATGTCCGGCTTATCTGAGCCACCGGTACCGTCGCCTTTTGGATCACCGCCTTGCGCCATGAAGCCCTCAATCACCCGGTGAAAGGCGATGCCGTCATAAAATCCCTCGCGGGTGAGTTCGGAAATACGAGCCACATGCCCCGGCGCAAAATCCGGCCGCAGCTCAATGATGACGGTCCCGGCCGGCAGATCCATATAAAGCGCATTTTGGATTGAAACCGAGCGCCATGCTTCCGCCGGCGCATTCTCAATAATTTCAGCCGGCGTTGGCGCCGGCGGCCCGTCGTCGTCATCGGCTATCGCCGCGCCTAATCCAAAGACCGCCAGGCCTGAAATCAATCCTAGGAACTCACGCATACAATCAAAACTCCATTCTGCGCGGGTCGTAACGCGCAACAGTTGCGTTGAACGGCGGGCTTCAAAAAAGGAAGCACGCCGACCCGCCCCATTCGCCTCTTAGCTTTTCTGCGCCACTTTCGCCAACAATTGTTTGGCCACATTGGACGTCACAAAGGAATCAATCGGCCCCCCAAGGCGCGCGATCTCCTTGACCAGCCGTGACGCAATAGACTGGTAGCGCGCGTCCGCCATCAGGAAGACGGTCTCAATATCGTCGTTGAGCGCCTGATTCATACCCACCATCTGGTACTCGTATTCGAAATCCGCAACGGCCCGCAGCCCGCGCACGATGATGTTCGCGCCAACCGACTCCGCAAAATGCATTAACAGGGTCTCAAACGGAACGACGCGAATCGCAACACCGCTGTCACTGGAAATCCGCACCATTTCCTCTTCGACCATCGCAACGCGTTCATCAAGGGAGAACACAGGGCCCTTATCTCTGTTGATGGCGACGCCGATGACCAATTCATCAACGAGCTTGACCGCGCGCGCAATGATGTCGATGTGACCAAGTGTAATTGGGTCGAAGGTGCCAGGATATAAACCTACGCGCTTGCTCATAACCACCCTATTTCAATTGCAAGTGATTTGGTTGCTACGCTTCAGCGCCGCCATCCTCACCCGACTCATCATCCTCAATACGACCGACAGAAACAACCTTTTCACCTTCCCGCGTGCGGAAGATCGTGACACCCTGAGTGTTGCGTCCCGCAATGCGGATATCGTTGATCGGCGTTCGGATTAACTGTCCTCCGTCGGTGACCAACATGATCTGATCGGTTTCTTCAATCGGAAAAGACGCCACGACGGGACCGTTGCGTTCGGTCGTCTGTATCGCGATAATCCCTTTTCCGCCTCGGCCGGAAATCCGATATTCATAAGAAGAGGTGCGCTTACCATAACCATTCTCCGTCACGGTAAGGATGAATTGCTCGGCCGCGCCAAGCTCGGCGAGCCGTTCCGGACTGATCGCGACATCGGCGACGCCGGCGTCTTCCGGGTCCTCCGCATCCGCTTCACCCGCTGCCCGGCGCATGGCGGCGGCATGTTTGAGATAAGCCTTCGCCTCCTCGGACGTTGTTTCGATATGGCGCAAAATCGCCATCGAAATAACGCGGCGACCGTCATCCAGCTTGATGCCGCGAACGCCTGTAGATGTCCGGCCAGCGAAGACGCGCACGGCTTCGACCGGAAAACGAATGCTCATGCCCTTCGCCGTTGTAAGAAGAACATCCGCATCCGGCCGGCAAATCTCAACCCCGACAAGCGCATCGTCATCGTCAAGTTTCATGGCGATTTTGCCGTTGCGATTGACCCGCTGGAAATCGGACAATTTATTTCGACGCACATTGCCAGACCGTGTCGCAAACATCACATGCAATTCGTCCCAAACGGATTCATCTTCCGGTAACGGAAGAATGTTGGTAATTCGCTCACCGGGTTGCAATGGCAGAAGATTGACAAACGCTTTGCCCCGCGATTGCGGCGCGCCTTCCGGGAGGCGCCATAATTTCATCTTATAGGCCATGCCAGTAGACGAGAAAAAGAGAAGCGGCGTATGCGTCTCGCCAACAAAGAGCTGACTGACGAAGTCTTCATCGCGGAACTTCATGCCCGCGCGGCCCTTGCCGCCGCGCCGCTGGGCGCGATAGGTGGAAAGTGCGGTCCTTTTCACATAGCCGGAATGGGTGACCGTGACGACCATCTCTTCCCGGGCGATCAAGTCTTCGTCTTCAACTTCGCCTTCTGCATCGACAATCTCGGTCCGGCGCGGCGCCGCGAATTCTTCGCGTACGGCTTTTAGCTCGTCGGAGATGATCGTCATTACGCGCTCGCGGCGGCGCAGAATGTCCAGATAATCGGTAATTTTCTCAGCGAGCCCTTTTAGCTCATCCCCGATCTCATCACGCCCTAACGCTGTCAGGCGCTGCAAGCGCAAATCGAGGATCGCCTTCGCCTGCTCTTCGGAGAGGCGGAGCGTATTATCGCCCGTCATCAGATGGCGCGGATCCGCCACCAGAAGAACAAGCGGCGCGAGATCTTTCGCCGGCCAATCGCGCGCCATCAATTCCGCTTTCGCCGTCGCCGGATCGGGCGATCGACGGATCAGCGCCACGACTTCGTCGATATTGGCCACCGCAATGGCGAGGCCGACAAGAATATGCGCGCGATCGCGTGCTTTGTTTAGCTCGAACTTCGTCCGCTTCGTAACAACTTCTTCACGGAAGTCGATGAAGGACGTCAAAACGTCCCTCAGGGTCATCTGTTGCGGACGACCGCCATTCAGCGCCAGAAGATTGACGCCAAAACTCGTCTGTAATTGTGAGTGGCGGTAGAGTTGATTCAACACAACGTCGGCGGTGGCGTCGCGACGCAGTTCGATCACGACGCGAATGCCTTGCCGGCTCGACTCATCGCGAATATCCGCAATGCCTTCAATTTTCTTTTCGCGCACCAATGCCGCGATGCGCTCCACCATGAGCGCTTTGTTCACTTGATAAGGAATTTCAGTGACGATGATCGCATAGCGATCTTTGCGCACCTCCTCGATTGTGGCGCGGCCGCGCATGACCACCGAACCACGACCTAAAAGCAGCGCAGCTTTGGCGCCGGCCCTCCCCAGGATTGTCCCGCCGGTTGGGAAGTCAGGCCCCGGAACAATTTCAATCAGTTCTTCATCCGTCGTCGTCGGATTATCAATCAGCGCCAGCGTCGCATCTATAATCTCGCCAAGATTGTGCGGTGGAATGTTAGTCGCCATTCCCACGGCGATGCCGCCCGCCCCGTTGACGAGAAGATTTGGAAATCGCGCCGGCAGCACCATCGGTTCGGATTCCGAACCGTCGTAATTGTCCTGGAAATCGACTGTTTCTTTTTCAATGTCTTCTAAAAGCGCGCCAGCCGGCTTGCCCATGCGCACCTCAGTATACCGCATGGCGGCGGGCGGGTCCCCGTCGATCGATCCAAAGTTGCCTTGCCCGTCAAGTAAGGGAAGGCCCATGGAGAAATCCTGGGCCATGCGCACCAGCGCGTCATAGACCGCCTGATCGCCATGCGGGTGATACTTACCGATCACATCACCAACGACGCGCGCGCACTTTTTGTAGGGACGATCATGGAAATACTTATTCTCATGCATCGACCAGAGGATGCGCCGATGCACCGGTTTTAGGCCGTCACGCGCATCCGGAATGGCCCGCGAGACGATCACGCTCATGGCGTAGTCCAGATAGGACCGACGCATCTCATCCTCGATTGAGATCGAGGCGTTATTCACGTCGCGATCATCGCCGTTCTCAGGCGCATCATTATTATTGTCATCGTTTTCGGCCACGCGCGGCGTTCCTAATCGAATCATCAAACAGAGAAGACTGCCGGACATACCACCGGGCGACGCCCCAAACAACCATCGCCGTTGGGGAAAAAGTCCCGAATTTTCAGCGTTTTCCACTCGGTTTTCAATGGTCCGCCGATGCGGTAGCATTGCTTCGACGTGAGCGGGAGCGACGATGACAAGATCAGTGAAAATCTGGATGGCTGGCTGTGCGACCTTGGCGACAGCGGCGTGCGGGGGGGACAATGGCAATCATCGCGGCGGTACTCTGCTGGAGTCTCTTGCGCCGGCGGAATGGGCCGACGCCGCCGCGAAGTTTGTCGATACGCACGGCCATGAGACCGGCCACGTTGTACTGACCAATGCGCCGGGCGCCGGCGTCCTTTTGCGCTTGGACGTGCAGGAGCTTTCGGAAGGCTGGCACGGCGTTCATCTGCACCAGATTGGCGATTGTTCAGACGCGGCCGACGGTTTTAAGGCGTCCGGCGGTCACATAAACCCGGACGGCAACGCCCATGGTCTTTTGAACCCGGACGGGCGTAAGCGCGCCAACCTCCCGAATATTTATGCTGGCGCCGACGGCCGCGCGACGGCGGAATTTTTTAATGACACCGTTGCGCTTTTTCCGAGTGAGGCCGCTGCGGCCGAAGTTGGTCCGCATCCGTTGTTGGATGATGACGGCTTTGCGGTGATCATTCACCAGAATGCGGACGATCACAAAAGCCAGCCAATCGGCGGCACCGGACCGCGAGTCGCTTGCGCAGCGGTGATCAGGGCGCCGTAGCCGGATTAATTGTCGGGGAATGTTGAGTAAGGGGAAAAACAATGGCTGAGTTTAACCGCAGACAACTGGTAGGCGCCGGTGCGGCCGCAACGCTTTTGGGCGTCAGCCCTTTGCGCGCCCATCACAAGCCCAAGGGCGCATGGGCCGCGCTTGAAAATATGCCGTTCAAAGTGCAGGAAATTTATCCGGCGCCGTTCTGGCGCAATGTCTCCGACAGTCTCGCCTCACGGCCCAAGTCGTTTAACGTCATCGTCAATGCTGGCGGCCTCACGCCGGACAAGCCTTATCAGGTGACCGACGAAGTCGTTTATTACGACCCGAAATACGACGCCTGGGGCTACGCGCAACCCCTCCCGAGCCCGCGCCACCACCTCAATCTCGTCAACAATAACGGCTATCTCTACGCTATTGGCGGCTTTGCGCGCGATGAATATGGCGGCTGGCAGATGCGCGGTGATTGCTGGCGCGTCAGCTCGCTTGATGAATTCTGGCTGGACTTTTCGCCCCTGCCCGAACCGCAAGCTGAAAGCGTGTGCGTTTCCAACGCGGGATTTATTCATGTCATTGGCGGGCGTACACCGGCGGGCACGCTGAACGCGGAGTGGAATGATCATATTGATACGGATGATCACTGGGTCTATGACGCCGCCGATGATCGCTGGTATGATTTACGGCCGATGCCGACGCCGCGAAACTCCGCGGCGAGCGCTGTCGTCAACGGCGTCATTTATGTCATTGGCGGGCGCACAGTGCGTGGCGGCGGCACAGACGCTGTCGAAGTTTATGATGCGCTGGCCGATCGCTGGTCAGCTCTGCGACCGATGCCGAAAAATCAAGGCGGCGGCGTCGCCGCAGGCGTCATCGATGGGAAGATATACGTCTTTGGCGGCGAGTATTTTGATCCGCGCCCGGGCGGCGTTTACGCGGAAGTCTGGGAATATGATCCCCTCCAGGACGAATGGCGCGAGGTGACGAAAATGACCCGCCCTCGGCACGGTCTCGGCGCTGTTTCACTCGGCGGCTCGATTTACGTTATGGGCGGCGGCGCAGCAGCCGGCGGCGCCGGTACAAGCGCAGCGCTCGATCGATTTGATATTTGATGAGCGATCTTTCTTATACAACGCACCGAAATTAGAAAATTCGCGGACAATATTGTCATTGCGATTTCTTCGGTGCTGTGCGCTTACAAAGCAAGACATCAAGGATGGCGTTTCAACGCGTGTTGTGCTATTTTCTTATGAAATCATGACATCGGGGGGATTGATCATGACTTTTGTCGCGTCAGCCTTTGCACTGGGATTCGGATTTCTTCTTGGCGGCCTCATTAGAGGTCTCAATGGCGGCCGATTGGGCAAGCTGGACAATTACACTGTCTGCATCAGGCAATGCGGCGACCTTTCCTTGACCGCCACTTGCCGAAGCGATCAGTCCACCCAATGTTTCAGCGCTCTGGATAAACAGTGCAACTCATAGGCAAAAAATTACACATCCTGCTGTTTGATTATTAGGGAGCGTTCGCAATGGAGTTTTTTGTTGTCGCACTCGCCGCCGCCGTCGGCTTTGGTCTTGGAATCAGTTTTGGCCCCGGGATCATCGCAAATCCATGGGTTCAGGAGTGTTTCTATTTCTGTCCGGACGGAACCCAAGTTTCCGGGCTTTGTTGGAAGGGCGCCGGCAACGAGATGAGTTGCGTCGATAGCCTCGCAAAAAAATGCCCCGCGGATAATACGCCGGTGAGCTGACAGGTTTTTTTGCGGTACTCACCTCACGCGATTTTTCTGGCAACTGATATCCGGGTCGCTGCGAAGAAAGAAAATCTTAGACCTGTTTCCGATCGGTATACCCTCACAAAACGGCGCGTGCTTTTTCTTGCAAACGATTACGACTATCCGTCAGCGCCCCGACGTACCGCTAATTTAATCTCATTTATTCTTTCACCCGCGCCATTCTGAGGTAAGATAAGGATTTCTCACCCTTGATCGTCCATTGCTCCGATCGATACACCGTGTCCTCGTCCTCAAACGTATAGCCGAATCCCGAATTATGACTTTCGTTGTGCGACGATAAGTTTGATATTGAACGCGGAACGAAATTATACTTCCCAGGCGGACTTTCCGGATTCAGGACCATCGTCGGATGAATACCCGCAGCGCAGTAATGCGTCGCAATAAGTGCGCCATTGTCCATATGAAAAACGGTGAGTTCTTCCTTGCCGTTCGGTCCATACTGACCCGCCGGCATGATCCAAGTCTCGGTCAATACCGTCCCCCGCGAAATCAGGCGATACTCTATTCTGGCGGGCTCTCCTTCGCCTTCGACTTCCAGAAACGTGCCGGCCAGTGTTTTGAATTTTTCGAAGATCAGCGCATCATCTTCACGCATCACCTGCCCCTTTCCTTGCGGAGAGACACACGCTGTGATCAGCATCGCCCCCAAACCAATGGTTATTCTCGGCGCATTCATGAACTAGAAGCCTTAATTCTGAGCCAATTTTTCTCTTATAAGAGATTTCTACTATAATGGAATTAATGTCAATGGCAGAATCAAAACCTCCCCCAGCCGCCCCATCTAAAGGCGATGATATTGGCGAACGCATTAAACGAATCCGAAAACAACGCGCCCTGACGCTCGTTCAACTTAGTGAGCGCGCAGGTGTGTCGCGCGCCGCACTTTCAAAAATCGAACGTGGTGAAATCTCGCCGACATATCTAACGCTTCGAAAGATTGCTTTAGGTTTGGAAATGACAATCGCAGGCTTAGTTTCGATCAGCCCTCACGAAGCCCGGACAGACATTGAGGTCGTTAGAGCAACCGAGAACAATCCGTTTGGAGAAAAATACAACGGATACAGATTGCTCGCGGGGAAAGCGGCAAGTCGACCAATCCGTTGCTCTGTCGTTGACATTTGTACACAGTCATTACCTGCATCAGAGGCGTTTCACACGCACAATACAGAGGAAATTGTATTCGTATTAAGCGGACGCGTAATTTGCCATTTTGAGGGCCGCGAACCCGTTGAATTAAATGAAGGCGACAGCCTCTTTTATCGCGGAAATATTCCTCATACGTTCACTCAGGCGCCGCGCATACGATCAAAAAAAGGGTCGAATTCGCGCCCGGCAAGTCTACTGTGTATATCCATGTTGGTTGACCCCGCATCATCGGACATTTCCGGGGGCGAATAATGTTTAGGGTCGAAATAATGGGGTCCGTTGTTAGAGCGAAATGCAATTTCGTTGAATCAAGGCATTTCGCTCGGCGTCTTTGGTGGTCGCATCGCGAAAAGCAAAAACCGTTTCACACTTTTTGCGCGATGCTCTAATTACTGAATGGCCTCGCCCATGCATTCACAAAAACGTTCGGCCGATAAACAACCTAAGGCTGATACGGCAACGATGAGTGGTGCATGACGATGCGTAACACGCCTTCTGTATCTTTTTTGTACCCCCAGCTTTTGTCGACTTTAGTGACGTGTCCGTCCTTGTCGGTCATCGTAACCCAGCCCATCCACATGGCGACGTCACCTTCGATAAAACTTGCGGCTGTTTCGGAGACAACCTCGCGCCAGCCCTTCAGGCCGAAGCCGCTATCTAGTGGAAATTCCGCATCATGACCGACAAAGTAAGACAACGCGCCTTTCCGCGTGGGGCGGAAAGTCTGTTCGCCGCTTGCCAGTGTCGGTTTAAAAAGCACCGCGCCCAGATTATATCCATAAGCTGCGTCCAAAACATCTCCGGCGATTGCGCGAGCCCCATCGATTCCATCTTTTTCGTAGGCTTTTGAAATCGCAACAAGCGCATCACCCCATGCAATGCGGGCGTTATCGAGGTCGGTTTGCGTGATTGTCATATTATGTACGCTCTCATTATATGTTCATTCAGATCAATTGGGCCTTAGCCCGCCGAAACCAACCGGGGCGACGCGAAAAGCGTCGGTTTTATTTGATCGATTTTTCCAATGCCTGTCTCGCATAGGGCGCCAAATCGCTTCCCATGAAATGCCCAATCACTGTGACATCCCCTTCATCACCGAGGCGCAAAACAGCGATTTCCCCTTCGGACAAGCGTAGACCACTGACACGGAACACAGTGCCACCATGGGTGACAAGCGCAATATTTGTCTCGCCCAGATCGGGTGCGAGGTTCGCCAAAAACCCGCGGACCTCCTGTTCGGCGATATCAAGCGTGCGCGGCCCGCCCGGTTCATGATGCATCAAGCTCGTTTCTTCCTCGTAGTCGACGCCAAACATGTATCTGGCGGTTTCAGCGCTGCGGCACATGGGGCTTGTGAAAACGCGGTCGACCTCTATGTCCAGCGCGCGAAGAACAACACCCGTCTCCTGCGCGCCGGCGGCGCCGGCAATGGAAAGATTACGCTGCGCCGTGCAGTCGTCCGGATCCTTAGAGTAGTCATCTGAACGCGACGGGACTTCTGTGCGTTCATGACGAATGATCAGAACATTTCCGCCATTTTGCAGTTTTTTGATAAGCGTTTGCCTATCCAGCGGCGGCGCGGTTGATTCCGTTGCGATCGCCGAGCCGGCCATCACCGCGAAAAACAGAGCGAGCATGAAAAAAATAGAGAACGTTGCAGTTCGGAGAACAAAGAAGGACATTTAGCTGCTTTCGTTTGAACGCTTGGCGGAGACTGGCGACGCGCCGTTACGCGGGAAACATATCGTATTTTGGGACGCTTTCAGGAAAAACGGCCCATCTAACAGCGGATGCAGTGTAGATCGCCATTTTCGGCGCGAAGTCATTCTTTTGTTGGAGTATAGAAGCCGCCACCGAATAAAATCCGCCGGCTGTAAAATCACTGCACAACGTTGCGCCGCATGCGCCGCAGAATTTCTTGTGAACCGGTTTTCCGGAAGTTCCGAGGCGGGTGAATGTTTCGGGTTCGCCTTTCGAAAACGTCAGATCGTCATTTTTCACCCAGAGGCCGAACCATTTATCCGAACCCGTGTCCTTTTGGCAGTCCGTGCAGTAACAGAAAACGGCGTTTATCGGGTTCCCTGTGAAGGTGATCTCAACAGCGCCGCAACCGCATGTTCCAGTATATTTTTTGATCATGCACTTTTTTACAGGCTAATGAATGACGTTCAATAGCCGCCCGTCACCATTGAAATGGCGAGACGTCACGGAAACACAAACATCACCGGTTTGAATGCGCCAATCAGAGTCAAAAAAAACCGGACCGATATCATCATTTGCCATATTGCCATTAATCCCGGTCCATCGGGAGGCATTCTGTAAACACGGGATTTCCAACGACTTGCCTGCTCGCCCAGTTTTCAGCAGCTTCAAGACAATCGCTGCGATCGGCGTATTCACCGATGACGTTCGGCGCGCCCGTTGGACCGGGCGTCAAATAGCCGTTCGCCGCCCAAATCTTTGTTGATTCCCCGTTTGTCGCGCATGCAGCCAAAATTACCGCTATTGCGCCGACGCATACTTTTGTCACCTTCATCGCTCACCCCTTTCATTGTTGCGATGGAAAGAAGATATCGTTCGTGCGTGCAAATCGCCAACGGCGTGATCGATTAAAATCAATTATCTGTTCGCAAATGCAAAAAAATAAAGCCCCGACAATTGATGCCGGGGCTTTTAGCGCGTTCGCTTATTGTCAAGCGATGCGTTATTGCTTTCGCTTCAACGCCGACGTGACGTTTTCCGCTTCGCTGTTTTGCGTTTTGTCGTCTTGCGCTTGGCGGTTTTCCGCTTCGCTGTCTTGCGTTTTACGGCTTTTTTCGCCGTTTTACGCTTCGTTGTTTTACGTTTGGTGGTTTTTTTCGCGGTTTTACGCTTCGCTGTTTTCCGCTTGGTCGCTTTTTTCGCTGTTTTGCGTTTCGTGACCTTTTTCTTCGCTGTTTTCCGCTTCGCTGTCTTGCGTATTACAGCTTTTTTCGCCGTTTTGCGTTTCGCGACCTTTCTTTTGGTCGTTTTCCGCTTGGCTGTTTTTCTTTTCGCTGTTTTCCGTTTTGTCGTCTTCTTAGCGGTTTTACGTTTTACCGTTTTCCGCTTCGTCGCTTTTTTCGCTGCACGTTTTGCAGTCTTTCTTTTAGTCGTTTTTCGTTTAACCGCCATTGGTTTACCTCCGAATATTGATTCGAAGTGCAGACAATAACGTAATTTGCTAAAAAAGTATTGCATATGCGCAACGCTGAGCATCCGCATTCGCATTTTTTTGCAAATAATGATTCGTTTTCGCCGTTTTTATTCCAGCGTGACGTTTTTAAAACGGAATATCGTCATCGAGTTCATAACGACCGCCGCCTGAAGAACCGCCTTGGTCTGACATTCCGCCCCCGCCCTGATCGTCTACGCGATCAAAACCGCCGCCGCCGCTATTGCGGCTATCAAGCATTTGCAGCGTGCTGTTAAATCCCTGAAGCACGATTTCAGTCGTATATTTGTCGACGCCGTTTTGGTCTTGCCATTTTCGCGTCTGCAGCTGGCCTTCCAGATAAACTTTTGAACCTTTGCGCAAATACTGTTCAACAACGCGCGTTAGACCTTCATTGAAGATGACAACACGATGCCATTCGGTTTTTTCGCGACGTTCGCCGGTGTTTCTGTCTTTCCAGCTTTCTGACGTCGCAACCGAGAGATTTGCGATTGGGCGGCCGTCTTTTGTCTGCCGAATTTCCGGATCGGCGCCGAGATTACCTACTAAAATGACTTTATTGACGCTGCCGGCCATCTGAATTCTCCTCACCATCGAACAGGTTATGCGTCCGTCAATTGGCGCGGATTCGCATTGCTCTCAATCACCGATTTATCCCCAGGGGACGCGTGGGATGCACTCGTAATGTTCACACCTTGTTCTCTGTGTCAACAAAGCTATAACGAAACCAACATCAGCCGCGAGAGCGCGCCGAACCTCATCGGCGCCGATGGAAAACTTCAATGAGCCTCAAAACCATTCGCGTCGCCGGCGCAAAAGAACACAATCTGAAAAACGTTACGCTGGAAGTGCCGCGCGACAAGCTGATTGTGATGACAGGGTTATCCGGTTCGGGAAAATCTTCTCTCGCCTTCGATACAATCTACGCTGAAGGTCAACGCCGATATGTGGAATCGCTTTCTGCATATGCACGGCAATTCCTTGAATTGATGCAGAAGCCGGATGTTGATCAAATTGACGGACTTTCGCCTGCGATTTCCATCGAACAAAAGACAACTTCGCGCAATCCACGCTCAACCGTCGGCACCGTTACAGAAATTTACGATTATATGCGCCTGTTATGGGCGCGCATCGGCGTGCCCTATTCGCCGACGACGGGACTACCAATCGCATCACAGACCGTCAGCGAAATGGTTGATCGTTTGCTGCATGCCGGCGACGGTGCGCGTTTTTATCTGTTGGCGCCGATTATTCGCGGGCGAAAAGGCGAATATAGAAAAGAGTTCGCTGAACTTTTGAAACGCGGCTTTCAGCGCGTGAAAGTCGACGGCGAGTATTATGAAATCGCCGACGTTCCCGCGTTGAACAAAAAAATTAAACACGACATTGAGGTCGTTGTTGATCGCATTGTCATAAGGGATGGTGTGGAATCCCGGCTCGCGGAGTCCTTTGAGACGGCGCTTGAACTCGCCGACGGGATCGCCATTGCGGAATCAGCGGACATAAAAGACGAAAAGGGCGCGCCTGAGCGCACGATCTTTTCTGCGAAGTTCGCCTGCCCGGTTTCCGGTTTTACGATAGAAGAGATCGAACCGCGGCTCTTTTCGTTCAACGCGCCCGCCGGCGCCTGCCCCGCATGCGATGGTCTCGGCACGGAAATGATTTTCGATGAGGAACTCGTCGTCCCGGACGAGACGCTCGCGTTGAACAATGGCGCGATCGCCCCCTGGTCGAAGGGCACGTCGCCTTATTATGCGCAAACGCTGCAAGCTTTAGCCCGTCATTATAAATTCAAAGTGACGACGCCGTGGAACGATCTCGATGAAGAGGCGCGCCATGTCGTTCTTTACGGGACGGGCGAGGAGGAAGTTAAGTTCATCTACGCCGATGGTTCACGTAAATTTACGACCGTGAAACCTTTTGAAGGGGTCATTCCCAATCTTGAGCGGCGATGGCGCGAAACCGATTCCAGTTGGGTGCGCGAAGATCTGGCGCGTTTTCAGTCGATCACCCATTGCGACGCCTGCAACGGTTTACGCCTGAAGCCCGAAGCCCTGGCAGTGAAAATAGACGCGCTGAATATTTCTGAAGCGACGAATTTTTCAATCAAAGCCGCCGGCGCCTGGTTTGACGCGCTCGAAGACAAGCTGACCGCGAAAGAAAAAGAAATCGCCACGCGCGTTTTAAAGGAGATACGCGAGCGGCTCTCCTTCCTGAATAATGTCGGGCTCGACTATCTGACTCTATCGCGATCGTCAGGCACGTTGTCAGGCGGCGAATCCCAACGCATTCGCCTTGCCTCGCAGATTGGGTCCGGTTTGACCGGCGTTCTTTATGTTCTCGATGAGCCGTCTATCGGTTTGCATCAACGGGACAATGAACGCCTCTTGGAAACACTGATGCGCTTGCGCGATCTCGGCAATTCCGTGCTCGTTGTCGAACATGACGAAGAAGCGATCCGCGCGGCCGATCATGTCGTCGATATCGGACCCGGCGCCGGCGTTCATGGGGGCGAGATCGTCGCGCAAGGCACGGTAAAACAGATCACCGCGTCAAAACGCTCTCTCACCGGCGATTATCTTGCGGGGCGCCGTGTGGTCCCGGTGCCGGAAGAACGCCGCGTTCCCAACAAGCGCCAGATGATCAAGATCAAAGGCGCCAAGGCGAACAATCTGCAAAACGTGACGGCGGAAATTCCCGTTGGGCTGCTCACCTGCGTCACCGGCGTTTCCGGC
>JBCDAD010000041.1:0-19609 GCA_039186325.1 Pseudomonadota bacterium
GTCGAGTGACCATCCGCGTTCGCTGGAAAGTGTGCTGTCAAACTGTCAATCATGGGCGCCTTTTTTTATATCTGATTAGGCAAAAGACAGGCCACGGATAAAGTCACGAAAAATCAGTCGGTTTATTGGAAAACAGAACCTTAATCCCGAATTTTGCGGAAAAATCAGTATGCAATTTTTGCCGTTGCGGATTTTATCGCCTAGTGCGAACGACGGCTGCGAAGGCTGGCCCAACCGTTGCACCTTTATGTATCGATTATGGTCGAGACAAAGTCTGATATGTTGACGGGCCTCAGAATTTCCGGGCGTTTTCTTGTGCAAACAAGGGGTGCAGTGGCTAAGCCGGCACTTTGCTCCGGATACATTCTTCCGGGTCGGCAAATTCTGCCGCCGCGGGTAGGCATGTTATGAGCCTGACAGTTGCGCTCAATACGGCGGTGTCCGGATTATTCGCCAATCAAACGGCGATTGCGGCGACATCCGAGAATATCGCCAATGTGAATACGCCCAACTTTCAGCGTCGCGAGGCGACCTTTGTTACCGATGCGATCCCCGGACAGTTTGCAGGCGTCGATGTTGAAATCGCACGGGCTGGCGTCGATCGATTTTTGGAAGCAAGCCTGTTTTCCGGCAATGCTGATGCAGGCGCCGCCGATGTGATTTCCGACGCTCTCGCGCGAATAGACGCGTCACTTGGCACGCCGGGTGAAAATCAGTCTTTCGCTAATAAGCTCGATGAGGCGTCTGCGGCTTTCGCCTTGCTGAGCGCTGATCCGTCCTCTCCTGCGGCGCGGGCAACCGCAATTGCTGCATTAGAGGCGGCCTTCGCTGCTTTTGGCCGAACACAGGACGCGATTGATCTCGAAGCGACGGCTGCGGATACGGCGCTATCGGCAAAAATTGACCGTGCAAATGTACTTCTTACCGAGATCGCCGATCTTAATTCCCAGGCGGCCGATAGCGCCGGAGCGCAGGAAGCGATCGATACGCGACTGTCAGAGCTTTCCACTTTAATCAACATCTCGGTAACGCGCGCGGATGACGGCAGCGTTTCAGTATTTACACAAGCCGGTGACACGCTACTCGGGGCGGGCGCGCAACGCCGGCTATCAGTGCAGTTAGGCGACGCCGTAAGCATATTGTTGCAACCCGTCGATCCAGCGACGGGCGCCGTCAATGGCGCCGCGGCCAACATTTCAGCGACGCTTAGCGGCGGAGAGATAGGCGGTTTGTTGTCACTGCGGAATCAGGAGCTTCCGGCTGTGGCGGCTCTGGTCGATCAATCTGCGCAGACGATTGCTGATGACATTAACGCCGCATATTCTTTAAACACGACTGTTGGCGCCAACGCGCCAACGGCGGATCCTTTGCTGGTAAGCGTTTCCGGTCGCATTCAGGTTAATCCAGGTATTATAAACGACCCGTCGTCTTTGGCTGTAGCGCGACCAGGAATAGGCGAAGTCGGCGGCGCAGCAGACGGTAGCGGCGCAGCGGCAATCGCCGATGTGGCTATTGGAGATGCGGCGCAAAACGCAGCGTCGGTCGTTGCGCAGATAGGTGCGGCTGTCCGCAGTGCCGAAGACGCTGCGCTGACCGCTCGTTCTTTTGCTGACGACATTGCTGCGCGCGCCGCGAGCGACGCGGGCGTCAATCTCGATGAAGAATTGTCGAACTTGATTCTTTATCAGCGTGCATACAACGCAAATGCGCGGGTGATCGCCGCGGTCGACGAATTGTATCAGTCTTTGCTCAATATTCTTTGAGGTTTTTTGTGACACGAATTTCTGAACTCGCTTTGCAGCAAATTCTTCTTCAGGGATTTCAGCGCAATCAAGAATCCGCCATCGACAATCAAATTCGATTATCCACAGGCGATAGATTTCAGTCCTACGCAGGATATGGCGCCGACACGCTTCGTCTGTTGTCGTCGGAGGGCGTCGTGACACGTGCAACGGCGTATGAGAGTGCTGCGAACGTTGCGCAGACGCGGCTCGATGCGCAAGAGACTACTATCACAACTATTATGAATGCGGTTGGCTCCATCAGGGAGGCGTTTGTTGCAGCGCTCTCTACCGGTGCATCCGAACAATTGACCCCGCAAATTGAGTCAGCAACGCAGCAAATTCTGACGGCCGCCAACACAAAAATCGGCGGCACATACATTTTTGGCGGCACCGATGGATCGCGGCCGCCCGTAGATGCGCGGTCAATATCCGATTTAACCGCCGCGGGTGATGTGGCAGACCTTTTTTCCGAAGGCGCGCCGCTTCAGCTCGCTGTGGCGGAGGGCCAGCAAATCAGCGGCGGGCCGGTGGCCAGCGATATTGTGGGGGAATTACTGGGTGGGTTGCAGGGCTTGTCCCAGAACTTGTCTGCACTCGGGCCGTTGGACGGAACGCTTACAGCCCCACAAAGGGATGAGATACTCATGCGCGCTGAGACCTTTGGTGCGATTGAGGCGGATCTGGTGCAAACGCTTGGCGTTCTTGGCGTATCCCAGTTTCAGGCGAGTGAGGCCGTATCCAGCAATCGTTCGCAACGTGATTATGCTGAAGTCGTCGCGTCGGAGATAGAAGACGCCGATATCGCAGAGGTCGTTGCGCGATTGAATCAAGACCAACTCGCGATCCAAGCCGCAGCCCAAGCGCTGAGCCAGGCAAGCGAACTGTCGTTGTTAAACTTCATCTAAAAAGAAAGGCCGACGCCAAGGCGCCGGCCTGTTACGCAACCACATTACGCAACTAAAATTTGGGTTTAGGCAGCCGGACGATTGCGAACCCGGTCGCGCAGCGTGGTGAAGTATTCAGCCACCGGCTCAACAGACTCACGGCTGCTTTCCGCTGTCATGGATGCAACATCACGAACTTGCGATACGTTGCGCTCGATGCCTTCGCGCAGAGCGTCGCGCTGAATGCGGAGTGATTCGCCGACTGTTTCAGCGTCCATGACGTCACGCAGGGCTTCGAAAGTTGCGTCTGCATTTTCCTGAGCGTTTTCAATGATTGTCAGCATGATCTCGCGACGTTTGTCGTTTGCAATGTTGCCAGTTTCAGAAAGCGCTTCGCCAGCTTCTTTGAAATTCGTGCGGATACGTTCGAAGATCGATTCAACAGCGTCTTCGGCGTGGTTTGCCGCCGCTTGAACGTCATCAACAGCCATGTCGATTGATTTGCGTGCAGTCGCTTTTTTCGCCGTAGAGCGTTTGGTGGTTTTCTTTGCCGTTTTCTTGGCGGTTTTCTTTGCAGGAGCCATAGCGCCCTCCTTTTTTGCATTTCAAACATCGAAATTTCGGCGACGCCGCCGCCGCTTCGAGTGGAATATATAAATTAATGGAGTTGAGTCCAGTAATTTTTTGCGATTGCAACATTACAATCTAGTAATATTCGGTTATGCCAAGCGTTTGGCTTATTTGCTAGGTCTTTAGGTGGCGGTGCGCGATGGATTTGTTATATTATCCATGACTGCACCGCAAAAAATGGATGGATTGGCCACAAAATGCGTTTTCTATTTTTCTTAGCTTTGTTGGTCGCGGCGGGCGTCGCCTATGTTTTCTTTACACTGCGTGCATTTAATCACTTCGATACTGTCGAGCGTTCATTTGCAGGGAAATGTGAGCCTGTTAATGGCCTTCCCGGGCCGGAAGATATTCAGGTCGACGAAAAAGGGGAGCGTGCATTTATTTCGTCGTTGGATCGAAGCAAGAGTGAAGCGCGCGGATCTGTTCATGTTTTTGCCATCAACGATCCACTTGATGCTGATGGATGGCGTGACAGGACTGGGGGTGTTCCAGAAGACTTTCGTCCACTCGGACTTTATTACTATACAGATGAAAGCTATTCCCGTCTTTTTGTCGTGAATGACGCAAACAGCGCCGTGGAGCTTTTTGATGTCGCGGAGAATGGTGATTTAACCCATTTGAGAACAATGACTGAGCGGCGAATGACGAGCCCGAATGATGTTGTCGCCGTAGGGCCGACGTCTTTCTTCGTATCGAATGATATCCAGGCGGGCCGATCGGGATCGGTTGGCACATTTCTCTTTCTGACAAGAGCGGCGGCCGGCTCGATTTTGTATTCAGATGGTTCCGCCTGGCGAGTCGCGGCGGAGGGGCTGCATTTCGCGAATGGTGTTGCGGTATCGCCAGATCAGAATACGCTCTACGTCGCCGAAACGCTTGGCGGCGCGGTTCAGATATTTGACCGTCCGGGCGGCGGTCGACTTCAGAATGTTGGGGCGTTTCGGGTTGGCGAAGCCTCGCCAGACAATATCAATGTCGATGAAAGTGGTCACCTTTGGGTCGGTGCAATCCCAAAAATCTTATCGATGTTGTCGCTGAGGAGCGGGGGTGATGCGACTGCGCCGTCACAGATCATTCGAATTGATCCCTTCGCGGGGACCATGGATCCGATATACCGCGATGATGGCGGCGAAATCTCCGGCGCCACCAGCGCAGCGCGTCTAGGCGATAAGTTGTTGATTGGCGCAGTCTATGGTGAGACATTCCTGATTTGCGATCTGGCGAACAACGCAGATTAGGATCAGATATCCCCAATGCTTTATCATTCAACGCGCGGCGGTGTCCCGGCTGCATCTTTTGACGAGGTTCTTCTGGCCGGGCTGGCTGCTGATGGCGGGCTATATCTGCCAACGGAATGGCCGAAAATGGATCGGAGCCGCGCTCTGGACATTGGGGCGCTCGATTATTCCGAAGCGGCGGCGGCTATTTTAGCAATTTTTGCTGGCGACGCATTTTCTCAAGCATCCCTTGGGCAAATGACGCAAAACGCGTACGCAAAATTTGCCGGGAATATCGTTGCCCCCCTCACACAAGTGGATGACGAAGATTGGATCCTGGAATTGTACCATGGGCCGACGCTTGCGTTCAAAGATTTTGCAATGCAGCTGTTAGGCCCGCTTTTTGATACGGTCCTTGCAAAAATAAACAAGAAAGTCACCATTATTGCAGCGACTTCGGGCGATACCGGCGCCGCAGCGATTGACGCACTAAAAGGCCGCGCGCAAGTCGATGTCGTCGTTTTGCACCCTGAAGGGCGCGTAACGGATGTGCAGCGTCGTATGATGACAACGATAGATGATCCAAATGTTTACAATATAGCCGTAGACGGATCATTTGACGATTGCCAGTCAATCGTAAAATCGCTGTTCGCAAACAATGAATTTTCAGAAACCGTCAATCTTAGCGGCGTCAACTCGATCAACTGGGCGCGGTTGGCGGCGCAGACGGTGTATTATTTCACGTCTTGTGCTGCTTTGCGTACAAAAGGGCCAATTAACTTCGTTGTTCCAACCGGAAATTTTGGCGATGTTTATGCGGGATACGCTGCAAAAAAAATGGGCGCTAACATCGCAATGCTGGGTGTTGCAACAAATAGAAATGACATCTTACATCGCGCGTTGACGACGGGTGACTATTTTCCGCACGAAGTAAAGGCGACGGGCTCGCCCTCAATGGATATACAAGTCGCCAGCAATTTTGAGCGGCTTCTCTATGACGCTATGCACGGAGAATCCTCCGCCCTTGCTCGCCGAATGGCTTCATTTTCTGCAGAAAATGGCATGACTCTTTCTGCAGCAGAACGGACTTTTATGGCGCAAGATTTTGTCTCGTATTCTACGTGTGAAGACAAAACAAAGGTTGAAATTAAGCAGCATCACAACGACACTAGATCACTAATTGATCCGCATACTGCTGTCGCGCGCGTTGCCGCCAAAGCGCTTCGGGCAAAAGGGAATATGGAAGGCCCGATTGTCACGCTCTCGACCGCGCATCCGGCGAAATTTCCGGATACCGTCCGCGAAGCGACGGGGATATCGCCGGAATTGCCGTCGCAGCATAGCGATCTTTTTGATCGCAAAGAGCGCATGATCCATGCGCCAAATAACGTCAACGCCGTTGCAGACGTTATTCGATGTTCGGTCCGGGCGGCGGCTTAGCGGATGGCGGAGATTTCTGAACTTTCGAACGGCTTGCGCATCGTTGTTGACCCAATCCCCGCCTTGCGATCTGCTGCGGTTGGTGTCTGGGCTCGTGCGGGCTCAATCGACGAAAGAGATTCCGAGCAGGGGCTCGCGCATTTGCTTGAGCATATGGCGTTTAAGGGGACGAAAACCCGTTCGGCGCGCGATATTGCTGAGGAAATTGAGGCTGTTGGCGGGTATCTGAATGCCGCAACCTCTCATCAACGCACTGGATACTATGCCAGAGTGCTAAAAGACGATGTGGACCTTGCGTTTGATCTGTTAGCGGACATTCTACAAAACTCGATCTTTGATGATGTAGAACTGGCGCGGGAAAAAGACGTCATCGTGCAGGAAATCGGCGAGGCCGCCGACACGCCTGATGACGTTGTGTTTGAGCAACTAATGGCCGTCGCGTACGCAGGCTCGCCGTTGGCGCGACCGATATTAGGTAATGAAGCGTCGGTACGAAGACAGGATCGGAATTCTATCTCGGCATTTTTGTTTCGTCATTACCGACCGAGCGATATGGTGGTCGCGGCGGCAGGTGCGGTGGAAGCCGATGCGGTTATCAAGCGCGTTGAGAAACTTTTTGGCGACATAAACGCGAAAGAAGAGACGTCAACTCGAGCCGTAACGCCTTGGGTTGGCGGGGCTCATCATGATGAGCGCGATATCGAACAGAGTCATCTCGCCATAGGTTTTCCAGGCGTATCATCAATAGATGCTGATTTATTCGCTATGCGGATTTATGCAGATATTTTAGGCGGCGGCATGTCTTCCCGTCTATTCCAGCGTGTCCGGGAGGAGGCGGGTCTTGCTTACTCAGTATATGCGTTCTCGGACGTATTTGACGAAACGGGCCTCGTCGGCGCTTATCTGGCTGCCGACGCGGATCAATTGTCTGGCGCCGCGGCGCTGGTTTATGCCGAAATGGAATCTCTCACTAAGACGGTATCGCAATCTGAGCTGGATCGGTCGCGAGCGATGCTGCGTGCTGCATTGTTGATGGGCTTGGAAAGTCCGGCGGCGCGCAATGAAGCAAATTCAGCGCAATTAATGACATATGGAAGATTATTGAGCCCAGAAGAGATTACTAATCGCTTTGACGCGGTGACTGCGGAGGATGTTTCCCGATGTGCAAGGCGTGTTTTGGAAACAAGGTCGCCCGCGATTTCGATTGTCGGTAAAGGAGATATGAACGCCATCCAACAAGCGATAGGCGGGTAGTCTTGTCATCGACCGTCCGGCTATTCTCGTATGGGACGCTTCAATCGCCTGCGGTGCAAAAAGCGCAATTTGAGCGGAAGGTGCAAAGCGCGCCTGACCGGCTTCCTGGTTATAAGCTCGACGAAATCATTATTCGCGACAAGGCCGTGGTGGATTTGAGCGGCGCTGCGCGTCACCCCATTATTTATGAGACGAATATCTCAACTGATGTGGTGAATGGCGTCGTGCTGACATTATCGCCGGAAGAACTCGCTGCAGCAGACGCCTATGAAACCGAGGACTACAAACGGGTGAATGTGCGGTTAGAATCCGGAATGGACGCGTTTGCTTTTGTTGCGGCTGTGTGGCCGAGGCCTGACTAATCGGGGTCTCCTTCAGGGCGTGACGCCAAATCTCTTCAGAGCCGCTTCAGCGATCGGCGCACCCCATTCCTGAACAAAGTGTCCCCCATCCGCTATTTCCATGGGCTCGGGGCAGTTTTTAATGGTTTTTCGCAGTGCATGCATTGCGGGCGGTCCTAAGACGGGATCTTGCATGCCAATGGCCATGAAGCTGTCGCCGGTCCAGTCTTTCGACCAAAAGGCCCGCGCCGCAAGAGATGTTTCGACGCCTTCGTTCGCAATATCAGATAACGGTTCGTCATCAGACGACTTGAGCATAACAAGTTCAGGAAAGCGCCTAACGCCGGCTTTGTAACGCTGGTCGGGGAATGGAGCTGAATAGGCTTTCGCTTCCGCATCCGAGAGAATAGGCGTTGCGCGTTTCATCAATTCTGCAATATTCATATCCGGGTTGGCTCGATTGAACATGCGCCAAGCTGCAAACCCTTCGCCGGCGACCTCGCCGGCAGGCAAACCAGTATTCATGACAATCAGGCGCGAATATCGCTCCGGATTTTCTTTCGGCAGGGTCAATCCCAGCAATCCACCCCAGTCCTGAACGACCAGACAAACATTTTGAAGGTCTAAATGATCTACGAAAGACAGGAGTGCGCCGCGGTGAAAATTGTAAGTGTAAACGCCGTCGTCGGCAGGCTTATCCGAACGGCCGAAACCGAAGAGGTCGGGCGCGATAAACCGCCCGCCGGCGGCCAGAAAAACAGGACCCATTTTTCGATAAAGATATGACCAACTTGGTTGGCCATGAAGGCACAAAAAAACGGGTGCGTCCCGCGGGCCCTCGTCCACATAGTGCATTCGCAAGCCTTCATAGCCCGGCAGGTTTTCCACGTAGTTCGGAGAAAATGGCCAATCGGGAATGTCAGCGAAGCGGGAGTCCGGAGTGCGCAGGGCCTCAATGGTCATAACAATTTTTCCAGTCGACTTTTCTGTTTATCTTGTCTCGCTATAGTCGCGCAAATCATGCACATCGCCAACACCTATTGGCGGTAGCGGTTAGAACCAAAAAAAGCTTAGGTCGGAGGACAGGAGATATGGCGGAGCGACAGTTTGATCTCATCATCGTGGGCTCGGGTCCGGGCGGATATGTAGCCGCCATTCGATCCGCGCAGCTCGGTATGAAAACTGCGATCGTTGAGCGGGATGCGCTTGGCGGCGTATGTCTAAATTGGGGTTGCATACCGACCAAGGCTCTCTTGCGAACCGCAGAAGTTTTCACGAATATGAAGCACGCGGCTGATTTTGGCCTCAAAGCGGAGAATATCGGATTTGATATCGATGCGGTAATAAAACGGTCGCGCGATGTCGCCGGAAAATTGTCAGGCGGCGTCGCATTTTTGATGAAAAAGAACAAGATTACGGTCGTTGAAGGAGAGGGGAAGTTAGTTAAACCCTCGAATGGATCAGGCGCACCGGTCGTGAAAGTGACGTCCGCATCTGGCGAAGAAACGCTTTCTGCAAAACACGTGATCATCGCGACGGGCGCACGTGCGCGGACCATTCCCGCCGCTGGTCTCGAGCCAGACGGGAAATTTATCTGGACGGCGAAAGAGGCGATGACGCCCGATATCATGCCAAAGTCTTTGTTGGTCATTGGTTCCGGTGCTATCGGCGTTGAGTTCGCCAGCTTTTATCGTTCGCTAGGCGCCGATGTTACGATTGTCGAAATGCTGGACCGCATTTTGCCGGTCGAAGACGAAGAAGTTTCAAAATTCGCCGAGAAACAATTCAAGAAACAGGGCATGGAGATATTGACCGGCGCGCAAGTCGAGCAAGTTTCAACAGACGGCGGAGTAGCGACTGCGACCATAACGTTAAAAGACGGCGCAGCTAAGACGGTGAAAGCTGAACGCGTTGTCCTCGCAGTCGGAATTGTGGGCAATACAGAGAATTTGGGCCTGGAAGACTTGGGCGTCAAAGTTGACCGCGCTCATATTGTCGTCAATGAATGGCTCCAGACCAACGTACCCGGCGTATACGCCATTGGCGATGTTGTCGGCGCCCCATGGCTGGCTCATAAAGCATCCCACGAAGGCGTCATCTGTGTTGAAAAAATCGCGGGTCTAAATGACGTGCATCCGCTTAATGTGGAAAATATTCCGGGCTGCACTTATTGTCAGCCGCAAATCGCGAGTGTCGGCTTAACGGAAGCCAAGGCCAGAGAGGCCGGTTACACGATCAAAGTCGGAAAGTTTCCATTCAACGGTAATGGCAAGGCCATTGCCCTGGGCGAACCGGAGGGTTTTGTCAAAACAGTCTTCGATGAGAAAACAGGCGAATTGCTTGGCGCGCATATGATCGGTGCGGAGGTGACCGAACTCATCCAGGGCTATGGTATTGCAAAGTCGATGGAAGGCACCGAAGAAGACTTTATACATACGGTGTTCCCGCACCCGACTTTGTCAGAAATGATGCACGAGAGCGTGCTCGACGCTTATGACCGCGTCGTGCATATTTAGTGTCTATTGAGGTGAGGCGTCAGCTTACGCGGGATTGTGCAACGTCCCCTGTCCGCAGACATCGGGCGCAAGCCTGACGACAGCGCCAGCTAATCGCGCTTTGTTTTCAGCAACAAGCTTTAGGCATTGCGGGTAAAGAGTGTGCTCCATAGCCAATATGCGTTCAGCCAGCGTTTCAGCTGTGTCGCTCGGTTCAACGGCGAGCGCCGCCTGTCCAATGATTGGGCCGCCATCCATATCTCGCGTCACAAAATGAACTGTGCACCCCGCAATTTTGACGCCGGCGGCGATCATGCGATCATGCACATTCAAGCCCTTGAACGCCGGAAGTAGCGTCGGGTGAATATTGAGAAGACGTCCGCGCCAGCTTTCAACGAATCCGTCGCTTAAAATGCGCATAAACCCGGCGAGGCAAACAAAATCAACACCGGCTGATCGCAATCGTTCATCAACCGCATCGTCAAATTCTTCCCGTGACGGAAAGTCTTTGTGGTCCACAATATGCTGAGAGACGCCAGCCTTGGCGGCGCGCTCAAGGCCTTGCGCTTTCGGACGATTGGAGATCACGGTAACGATCTCGGCTGGATAATCCGGGGAGGCGGCAGCGTCCATCAACGCCTGTAGATTTGATCCGCGTCCGGAAATTAAGACGCCAATTTTCGCTTTTGGCACTTCAGTTACCCACTATCTCGCCAAGGACAAATGCCCGTTCACCATTGCTCGCAAGCTCGGAAATAATGCGATCTGCTGCTGACGGCGCGCAAATCAATACGCCTCCAACGCCGCAGTTGAAGGTTCGCCGCATATCCTCATTAGGGATTTGTCCGGTGCGTTGAAGCCATTCAAAAACCGGCGGCGCTGAGATCGCAGAGTACTCAAAACGCGGTTTCATTTTTGCGGACAGTACGCGAGGCACATTCTCGGTCAGACCGCCGCCGGTGATGTGCGCGAAAGCCCTGATATCCGGCGAGGAAAGCAGCGGTAAAACCGACTTCACGTAAATTCGGGTGGGGGTGAGCAACGCCTCGCCAATCGATTGGTCCTCTGAAAATGGGCTCGGATCGGCAGGGTCGAAACCGGCGTCGGTGATTATTTTACGGATCAATGAGTAACCGTTTGCGTGCGGGCCCGATGACGCCAGACCGACCATTATGTCCCCGACGCGGGTTTCTCGCGGCATCAACGCTGAGCGTTCGACGGCGCCGACGCAAAATCCAGCAATGTCATATTCCCCGGATACATACATGCCGGGCATTTCAGCGGTTTCACCGCCAATCAGGGCGCACCCGGCCAGTTTGCATCCGTCGGCGATGCCGCGAACAACTTCGGCCGCCGCGTCCGAATCAAGTTGTCCAGTCGCATAATAGTCAAGGAAAAACAATGGCTCCGCGCCTTGTGCTAAGACGTCATTGACGCACATCGCGACAAGGTCAATGCCGATTGTGTTATGGCGGTCGAGGGCAAAAGCAAGCTTGAGTTTAGTGCCGACGCCGTCGGTTCCAGCGACCAGGATCGGGTCTGTGAAGCCTGCGGCGCGCAAGTCAAATAAACCGCCAAACCCGCCAATCTTGCCGTCTGCCCCCGGTCTGGCGGTCGCCGCCGCAAATGGGCGCACATTTTTGACCAATCGGTCGCCGGCGTCGATATTCACGCCTGCTTTTGCGTAAGCATCTGTCATAATCGAGGTCCATAACCGGCGCCGCAGAATGTGCGCAAGTGCGGCTGCGTCGATGAAAATTTAGGGGGTGACCAAATGGGCCGACCGTCAGTATGATCGCAGCGAATATTTAGCCGTTTTTGTCGGGAATTTAGAATGATGCGCATTGTCTTGTTCGCCGCTGTTTTGTTGTTGGTCGGCCAGTTATCGTCCGGGTCGGCCGTCGCCGGCGAAGATGTCTTTGTCGTACCGCGGGTTACCGTGCAGGCGCAGGCCGATAGCGCGACCGCGGCCAAAACCGCCGCAATCGCACAAGGACGTCGGCGAGCGATGGATCTATTGCTGCGCCGGCTGACGGCCGAAGAAGATTGGGCCTCGCTGCCAACCTTGGCGAGCGGACAGCAGGGTGCGCGCGTTTCAGTATCGGAGACCGAGTTGGTGCGCTTGGAGTCTGGGTTTGAAGTTTATAGCGAAAAGAGTTCACCGAAGACATATCGTGCGTTTATCACCTATCGTTTCAAACCCGACTCCATTCGCAACCTCCTGAAAACGGCCGGGATCCCCTACAGCGAAGCCCAGACTCGCACCGCGCTAGTGTTGCCGGTTTTGCAGACGGATAATGGCCTCTATTTGTGGGAGGAGAACAATCCGTGGATGGCGGCGTGGAAAGTTCGTCCGTACGACAACGAATTAACGCCAATGCGCGCACCCCTGGGGGACCTCGAAGATCAAAGCGCTTTATCGCCGCGCCAGGCCTTGGCGCTGGATGCGACCGGTATGAGTACGCTTGCCCAGCGATATAATGTCAGCCAGGTCATCGTCGCTCACGCCCGGCTGCGACAAGCGTCTGGACAGGATCGTTTGACGGTTCGCTTGATTAATGGGTATCGCGAATCCGGCGCACTGGATGGGTCCTCGGATTTGGGCGACGTTTTTGGTGCGGCAAGTGCGCCAGAGGCGACGAGCGGTCCTGTTTCCGGGGCCCGCGTCGGCGATGTCCTGGCGGAAGCAACGTACAATCAAGCGTCAGGGAACTTTCCAACGCTCGCAGAAAATTCTATTGAGCAAACAATCGCGAAACACGCAGCCGCCTGGAAAAATAAGACGCTCATCAACCATTCGACGAACTCGATTTTGCAGACCACTGCGTTTTTCTCCTCGGTGAATGAATGGACAAAAATCCGCGGGGCGCTTGTCGAGACACCGCTCGTGGGTTCCGTACAAGTCCGCGCGATGTCCCGAACGGGCGCCGAAATGCTCGTCAACGCATATGGCGATCCTGGAAAACTTGTCGTCGCCATGGAAGCGCAGGGATTGGCTTTATGGTCGCCGAACGGTGAAAACTGGCTGATCTCTACACCGGAAACGGCGCGCGTTGTCAGCGAGCGGTTGCGTGACCGGCGTTACCGGCGGCGCTTTGGCGCTGGACAATCCAATACCGAGGGGGTCTATCCGACGTCGATGGATGAGTATCTCCCGACACGGGACAAAACAGACGCCTTTTAGACGATAACGCCGTTAGCCGGCGATCCGTTAGAATTGCTGACAGTGGTCAAAACTGGCCGAACGCCAGAAACCGAATGAGTGAACAGCTCCATCAGATTGCGCTCGACTTGCCGGCGCGACCCGTTCGTTTTGATGCGGCGACGTATATTGTTACGGACGCCAATCGCAATGCGTATGACACCGCGCTGGCGTGGCTTCGCTCCGATGACGCGGCTATTGCCATTTCCGGCGGGAGCGGGTCGGGCAAAACGCATCTTGGCTATGTTCTCGCCGAGCGGGCTGGCGGTAAGGTGCTGACGAATCCCGGCGATCTGAATGTTGCTTCGGTTAACGAGCCCGTTCTCATTGTTGACAATCTGCCTGGCGAGCTTACCGGCCGCGAGTTGCTGGCCGGGCTTAATTCGGCCATGACGAAAGGTAAGCGCTTGGCGCTTTTCGGGGTTGGCGAACCAGCCAACTGGGCCGGCGGATTGCGTGATCTCGAAACCCGTCTTGCCGCCATGCCACACGCGGAAATAGGCCAACCTGATGAGGAGCTATTAAGATTGGTGATGCTAAAACGGTTTCGTGACCGTCAAATCGCCATCGAACCCCGCGTTATTGACTATGCGGCGCCCCGTATCGCACGTACGTTCGCCGCAGCGCGCATTTTTGTCGAACGGGTTGATCGGCTCGCCCTCGAATCAAAGAGACCCGTTACAATTGCGTTGGCGAGAAAGACGGTGGAAGCGCTTTCTGACGATCAGCAGCCTGTTTAGGGTTGCGCGGGAAGACTGAATCTGGAGCGAATTCATGGATGACGCACGAAGCGCTGACGATGTCGTTGCTGGCCGCCGCACGGTTTTTGAGTCTTCGCACAAATCCTATTCATTAACTTCACCTGATCGCTTTATTAACCGCGAACTTTCCTGGTTGGCTTTCAACATGCGTGTGCTGGAGGAAGCATCCAATCCTGATCATCCGCTTTTGGAACGCGTACGGTTCCTATCAATTTCCGCCTCCAACCTCGATGAGTTCTTCATGGTTCGCGTCGCTGGACTGCGTGGTCAGGTGCGCGAAGGGGTAAAGGCGGTAAGCCAGGAAGGGCTAACGCCCCAGGAGCAGCTCGATAGAATTATCGAACAAGCCGGTCTCCTTATGCAGAAACAACAGGAATGCTGGCGTACACTGACGTCTTTGATGCGGGAAGAAGGTGTGATTGTATTGCGCGATGAAGAGATTACTCTAGATGATGATGTTTGGCTGCGCGAGGAATTTCGGAAGAACATTTTCCCGATTTTGACGCCGCTTGCATTGGATCCGGCGCACCCCTTTCCCTTCGTCCCCAATCTGGGGTTTGTGTTGTGTTTTGACTTTCTCCGATCGGATGGCACAGTGCTTCAAGCCCTGTTGCCCGTGCCGTTTAAGATTGGCCGCTTTATCCAACTACCGAATAGCTCGGCGAATGATGAGCGGCGAGCACCTATTCGCTATGTTTCCCTTGAGAAAGTTATCGTTCGATACATAAACGAAATTTTCCCGGACTTTGATGTGCTCGCCCATGGCTCATTCCGTGTGCTGCGTGATTCTGATGTCGAGGTTGAGGAAGAGGCCGAAGACCTCGTCCGTGTTTTTGAAACTATGCTCAAACGCCGACGTCGCGGCGACGTCATTCGGGTTAAAATTGACGCGAAGACGCCTGTCCCGCTTCGGAACTTAATCTGCGAACGTTTGCAGGCGAGCACGCAGGATACTGTGCTTGTCGATGGGCTTCTTGGTCTGGCGCAGATTGATGAACTCATTCCAGCGGCGCGTCCTGACCTGCAGTTTGATCGGTTTGAGCCCCGTTTCCCTGAGCGCATCATGGATCATGGCGGAGACTGCTTCTCCGCTATTCGTCAGAAGGACATTATCGTCCATCATCCTTATGAATCGTTTGATGTCGTTGTGCAGTTTTTAAAACAGGCTGCAGCGGATTCGAAAGTCGTCGCGATCAAGCAAACGCTCTATCGGACCTCCAGACAATCGCCGATTGTCGAAGCGCTGATAGAGGCCGCAGACGCCGGCAAGAATGTGACAGCAGTTATCGAGTTAAAAGCGCGATTTGACGAAGAAGCAAATATTCGCTGGGCTCGCGCACTGGAACGGGCGGGCGTCAACGTCATTTTCGGTTTTGTCGATTATAAAACCCACGCCAAATTATCGTTGGTTGTTCGCAATGAGGCGGAGGGCACCCGCACCTATACCCATGTGGGAACGGGCAATTATCATCCAATCACGGCGAAGATTTATACAGACCTGTCGTTGTTCACGTGCGATCCGGCCATTGGCCGCGACGCCTCGAAAGTCTTTAATTACATTACCGGATATGCAGAGCCAGAGGCGCTGGAGAAATTCGCCGTAGCCCCGTTGACCGCCCGTTCGCGGATCGAGGACCTCATCGATGCAGAGATCAAATTCGCCAAGGAAGGCAAACCGGCGGCGATTTGGGCGAAAATGAACTCGCTGGTTGATGGCCCGCTTATCGACAAGTTTTATGAAGCGTCAAACGCCGGCGTTCAAATCGACCTGGTCGTACGCGGTATTTGTTGTCTGCGGCCGGGCGTCCAGGGCTTGTCAGAAAATATTCGTGTAAAGAGTATAATTGGAAGGTTTCTTGAGCACGCGCGCATTTATTGTTTCGGTGGCGGGCAATCTCTTCCGAACCCCGACGCGAAGATTTTCATTGCATCTGCAGACTTAATGCCGCGAAATCTAAATCGCCGGGTTGAAATCTTTTGTCCCATCGAAAATCCAACTGTTCATAGTCAGATCCTTGACCAAATCATGGTCGCCAATTTGAATGACAATGTCCAAAGTTGGGCGTTACATAATGACGGCCATTTCGATCGCGTAAGGCCAGAGCCGGGCGAGGGGCCGTTCAATGTCCATACCTATATGATGACGAACCCCAGTCTTTCTGGCCGCGGCGCAGCAATTCAATATCATGCGCCAAAAGCGCTCACGCGGCCGGCGTAGCCGGATGGGGGCCGAATCGGGTCTACCAACTGAAAGCGTGAGCGGGGTTGGCGTGATTTGAGTATGGCGGTGAAAAAAGAAGATCATTCGGACAAGGCGCACGGACGACGTCGCGCCGTTGTGGATATCGGCTCCAATTCAGTCCGCCTTGTTGTTTTTGAGGGGCCGTTGCGGGCGCCCATTACGATTTGTAACGAAAAAGCGTTATGCGGCTTGGGACGCGATAAACTCCCGGACGGTTCATTGAACCCGGACGCTGTCGCGGACGCGTTGCAAACGCTATCGCGGTTTGCAATCTTGCTCAATGACTATGACAATCCGCCAACGGAAGTTATTGCTACAGCGGCTGTTCGCGAAGCAAAAGACGGGCAACTGTTCGTCGAAGCTGTCGAGGCGCTTGGTCTAAACGTCAGCATTTTGACAGGCGCAGCGGAAGCGCAGCTCGCTGCTTATGGCGTGATCTCATGTGCGCCGGAAGCGAATGGCCTTGTGGGGGATATGGGCGGCGGCAGCCTCGAGCTTGTCAGAGTAGGGAAAGGCGAAATCAAGGAATGTGACAGCCTGTCAATCGGGCCGCTGACAATTATGCATGCTTATGGTTCCGACCGCGATGCTGCACGCCGCCATATCGAAAAAGCTGTATCCGACCTGTCGTGGATCAAGAAGAATGAAGGGGCGCCGCTTTATGCGGTTGGCGGGGCGTGGCGCGCTGTGGCGAAAACGCATATGCGCCTGCGTCGATATCCTCTATCGATATTGCATCATTATGAACTTTCCAAAGACGAAGCAATTGAGATCTGTACTTTGCTTGCACAGCAGAGCCGGCGATCATTGGAAGAAATACCAGGTATACCCAGACGCCGAATAGACACACTGCCATTTGCAACGATGGTGCTTAGGAGTGTTATCGAAAAAAGCCGCGCGGACGCGGTGATATTTTCTGCTGGCGGCGTGCGAGAAGGATTACTCTACCGTGATTTGCCGGAAGAGATAAAATCGGACAACCCGTTGGTCGCGGCGGCGCAGTTTTACGCAGGCAGTTTGTCACCGCATCCGGAGTTTGGTGAAACGATCTATTCGGCTTTGGCGCCGCTTTTTTCAGACGGAACTGATCGTGACGCTGTTCTTCTGCGTACCACATGTCTGCTATGCGATATCGGCGCATTATTCCATCCGGACCATCGTGCGGAGCAAGCATTCGATACGGCGTTACGGGCGCATTTAGTCAATATCACGCATCCGGAGCGTATCTGCCTCGCGCTATCGTTATTCCGCCGGTATAGCGGCCGATCCATACAGTCTTTGCATGAACGACTGATCGGACTTCTTTCCTGGAAAGAACAAACCCGTGCTGTCCGCGTTGGACTGGCGTTACGTTTTATGGCGTCTCTCGCGCCAAAAGTGAGCAGCGCAATCGAAGACTGTTTTTTGCTGCATAAGAACGATGAGTTGATTTTTCATGGGCCGCGGGAACGCGCCGCGTTAATGGGTGAAACGCCGATGAAACGGTTTAACGCTCTTGCGGAAGCCTTTGACGCCGAACCGGTCCTCGCCGTCAGCGATTAACGTTAGACGTCTAATAACTCGATCTCGCCTTTTCTAAGGCGAAGCGCTATTTCCCCCCGTTTCAATCGGACAGCGGCGTCGCCAAATACCTCACGTCGCCAACCATTCAGCGCCGGAACGTCGGCTGTGTCGCTTCGCGCAATCTCCTCTAGATCTGATGCGCTTGCGATGAGCTTTGGCGCGACGTCATGTTCCTCGCATTGCCGCTTGAGAAGGACACGCAGTAAATCGACCACGTCGGCAGGCGGTTTTGCCCGGTCGTCACGTTTCAGCGATGGCAACGAATCCGGAGGGATCTCTAAGCCATCAGAAACGGCTCGCAGAATTTCGCCGCCATTGTCTGAGCGTTCGAAACCGGACGGAATGCTTCTTGCGCGTGCAAGATCTTTAGGTGTTTTCGGTCGCAGCTTAGCGACTTCGAAGATCGCTTCATCCTTCAGTATTCGATTGCGGGGGACGTCGCGCGACTGGGCCTCTTTTTCCCGCCATTCGGCGAGTTTGATGACCGGTCCCAATTCATGTGTTTTTACATTTCGCAGCTTCAACCGTTTCCAGGCGGCGGCGGGATCATTTCGGTATAAACGCGAATCGGACAGCGCCTCAGTTTCAGCGGCCACCCAATGATGTCGATTCTGGCTCTGCAGTTTCTGATCCAGGACTGGATAAGCGTCCCGTAAGTGAGTCACATCGGACAGCGCATAGGCCAATTGGGCGTCGCTGAGCGGGCGGCGTGACCAGTCCGTAAATCGAGATCCCTTATCAATGCGGGCGTTCAACAAGTCGCGCATCAACGGTTCATAGCCAATCTGATCGCCATAGCCGCACGCCATCGCCGCAATTTGCGTGTCAAATATCGGCGCAGGAACTGCACCCAGTAGATTGAAGAAGATTTCGAGGTCCTGCCGCGCCGCATGGAAAACTTTGGTAATGGATGTGTCCGAAAGCAACGTCAGCCATGGGGACAAATCCAGGTCTTCCGCAAGCGGATCGATAATCCCCTCGTGATCCCCGCCGGCTGCTTGTATGAGACACAGGACGGGCCAGTATGTTTTCTCCCGCATGAACTCTGTATCAACAGCGATAAAGGCTTCTTGACGGAGGGCGTTGCAGAAATCCGCCAGCGCCTGCGTCGTTTTGATTATGTGCATAGATCGTTTTTCCGCATTCGGGGCGGTCAGGTCTTTACCACAGGATTATTGCGATAACTCTTGTGCGGCGAGAAATTTCTCCGCTTCCAGCGCCGCCATGCAACCCATTCCAGCGG
Source organism: Pseudomonadota bacterium (assembly GCA_039186325.1). GTDB lineage: Bacteria > Pseudomonadota > Alphaproteobacteria > Caulobacterales > Parvularculaceae > Hyphococcus. Next base: position 19,057 of record JBCDAD010000041.1, read on the forward strand.
CTGTGACCGCCTGGCGATATACATCGTCGGTGACATCGCCGGCGGCGTAGACGCCCGGAATGCCGGTTGCCGTTGAGTCAGGTTCAGTTATCAAATACCCGTGGTCTTTCATCGGCAGTTTATCGGCGAATAACTCCGTAGACGGTTTATGCCCGATCGCGACAAAAACGCCGTCAACCTCGATCTCGCTGGTTTCTCCCGTAGATGCATGTTTAAGGCGCGCACCCGTTACGCCGAGTGGGTCGTCATCGCCAATAATTTCATCCAGGGTATGATACCAGATGACTTCAACATTTTCTTTTGCAAAAAGACGCTCCTGAAGGATTTTTTCCGCCCGCAGAGTGTCGCGACGGTGGATCAGCGTGACTTTTTTCGCGAGCCCGGCGAGGTAGAGCGCCTCTTCAACGGCGGTATTGCCCCCACCAACAACCGCAACGTTTTTGCCGCGATAGAAAAAGCCGTCACACGTGGCGCAAGCGGAAACGCCGAAGCCCTGGAATTTCTCTTCCGAAGGCAACCCAAGCCACTTGGCCTGCGCGCCCGTCGCGATAAC
>JBCDAD010000042.1:0-18876 GCA_039186325.1 Pseudomonadota bacterium
AACGACTTTCCGCGAACTGACAAAAGTAAATTAGCCCCGACCGCGCTATGTGCTTTTTCCACATATCCCATTGCGATCGGCCCCTGAATTGTTGGACCAAAGCCGCCGGACGTGATACGACCGATTTCTTTACCCGCCAAGTCTGTTATTAGCGCGCCCTCGCGCGCTGGCGCACGACCTTCCGGTTTAACGCCAACGCGAAGGTGCGGTGCGCCCTCTTGAAGTTGCGATAGAATTCGTTCAGCGCCGGGAAAGCCACCTTCTTCCCGCCGGCGTTTTCCAATTGCAAAAGAAATCGCGGCCTCTACAGGCGTTGTTTCCTGCGTGATATCGTGCCCGTAAAGACAAAGACCTGCTTCCAAACGCAACGAATCTCGTGCGCCTAAACCGATTGGCTCTACGTTCTGATCGTCAAGAAGTAATCTTGCGACGGTGTCGGCATTGTCGGCCGCGACGGAAATTTCATATCCGTCTTCACCAGTATACCCTGACCGGCTAACGATCGCGCGAACGCCGTCGATTTCTAAATTTGCGACAGACATGAATTTCAAATCAGCGGCGCCCGGCGCCAATTTTCCAAGCGCGGCTGATGATTTTGGGCCTTGCAGTGCCAGTAGCGCGCGATCTTCATGCCGCCGTAACTCCACGCCGCCGGGCAATCGCGATTCGATGAAATCGTAGTCGCCTTCCTTGCACGCCGCATTTACAACAAGACTGATCTCGCCGTCTGAACCCGGCCGGGAAACCATTAAGTCGTCCACGACCCCGCCATCGTCATTCAGAAGAACCGTATATCGCTGACGTCCAGAGGCGAGCTTCTTGATTTCTCCCGGCGTTATCAATTCAATCGCGCGCGCTGCGGCTTCATGATCTTCGGCGACGATACTTGCCTGCCCCATATGCGAGACGTCGAACAAGCCGGCTTTTTCACGCGTATGCTGATGTTCTTTAAGGACACCAAGCGTATAGTGCACGGGCATATCATACCCGGCGAACGCCGTCATTTTTGCCCCAAGAGCAACGTGCAATGCGTGAAGCGGTGTCTTCTTTAGCGTTTCGTTCATGCAGGTTCCCATAGCATAGCAAATGATCGCAAAAGCGATCACCCCGGCTGTCATGGGAACCTGAGAGATTCACGTCCGCTTAACGCAGCCGCTTACTCCTTCGGTAGACAATCACGCGGCTTCGCGATCATCATTTTCCAGCCTTCGTGTTCTTGCCGCGGTCCTTGGGGCCTGAGAGTTTCCGGGGCGGTTGCTCCTTCGGCGGCCAACGCAATCGCGATGACGCTCTCCCGCGTACAAGCTGATCGCGCCACAACGCGACCGAACAAAATTCTAAACTTCGGCAACCTTAAGTCAATGATTCTGGCAGCTTCGCTAGGCTTTTGCCGCGCATTCCGGGCAGCGACCTTTGATCTCAAGGCGGGCATTTGTCATCTGAAAGTCCGCTTCTTTTACCGCGGGCGCAATATCCGCCTCGATGGCGCGCACATTAAGCTCCCTTACAAACGAACAACTCTCACACACAAGGAATGACTGAACTGGATGGGGACCGTCATGATTGCATAAAACGAAAGCGTTCATGCCTTCCAGCTTGTGGATATGTCCTTTTAGCTCAAGCCCATCCAGGGCGCGGTAAATGGTCATCGGCGCACGTACGCCCTTCTCCTTGAGGCGATCCAAGATCTCGTAAGCTTTGAGCGGCTCACGACTTATGGCCAACACATCCCAAACGAGCTTCTCATTTTTCGGCAACCCAACAGGCTGTTTGCGACCATGGCCTCGACCATCTTCGCCGTTTCCAGATTTCATATTGCGCCTCCCAGCCGTCCGGAAATATGTTATATCAATGTTATATCATTATGCAAAGACCAAGGGCTAAAAATGGTACTGACGCGCCCTCAGCCATTTGGATGCGAGCCACTTTTCTCCCCTCGTGACCGGCAGACCCGCATGTTTTGACGCAAGATCCGGCTCTCCGTTGTCAGTGACATTTCGAAAAACCAATACATCACCGCGGTCACCTTGGACACTAATACCCGCGCTTGTGAATTGCGTTTCGCCGCCATCGTAATCGTTGTTCAAGTAAAGCAGCGCTGTCGCGACACGTTGACCGCTTCTTGAACGGTCTTCGTTTTCCGGCAACCAGTCAAAATGCGGCTTGTATTCCTCTAGCGGCTTATAGCGCAGTATGCTGAGAAACTCGCCATGATTGGGCGGAACCCCAGCGAGGATAGCCAAACGAAAATTCAATAACGCCAACATGACGTCGCAGTCTGCTGGGCCAACCGTCGCTGTCATGGATGTTCGAAAAGCATCGCGGCGAGAAACACCCGTTTTGGGATCAATTGTGAATGACGGCCGCAATTGTCGCGCACCGACGGCGACAACATACTCGCAGATCCAAGGTGGAAATATCTGACGAAAGAGTCCGACTTTCGGCGAGGATGATATTCGTTCCGTCTGCGGTGCACTCCAATTCACTACATCTTGACAGCGTTCTCTTATGTCCTCCCAAGAAACGGCGGCATAGCCAATACTGTTAACGTCCGCACCCAATTTCTTTAGCTGACCATCCAAAATTTCAGCTCTCGGATAAGATGCGGCTTGTAAGTTCTTTAATGCGTCTCCAATTCCCGATGATTCGGCGACAGCCTGGCCGGAAGCCGCTCGTGCAACCTCTACTGCCGCTGCCGGAGCGTCGCCACGCGCGGAATTCGCAAGCAAGGCGACGCCCGTCGGATCGTCAGCATCGGACTCAAATAATAGTAATGCGGTCTCGCGTTGAGCAACGATATCGCCGGATTTCGCAGCAGCAAGAAGCTGTTTGATAGCAGCATTCCAATCTGTATTCGTATCGAAGCCCTGAACCACGAGACTTGCCGACAAACGTTGCGCTGCAGTCGACCCCGCTTTCGCCGCTAGACGCATTTGTTTAGCGGCATCTGCAATTGTCGAAGAATGACTTAGCGCTCGTGTGGCGACGGTGAAAAGCGCGTCCGGTTCGCCGCCTTCGGCTGCGCGCCTCAGCCATCCGTCCGCATCGGCGGGACGCCCGGCGCGGGCCAACATCGCCGCCAACTCGTACTGCGCACGTGGGTCGCCAGCCCTCGCCCGCGCCGATAATGCCGATAAGTCAGAAGACGCCAATATTCGCCTCTAGTCGCCAATACCAATCGTAGCGACTGTTTCTAAGAATGCTTCGCTCATAACGCCTCCGACATCCCTTACGCATAAATTCACGTTTCCGTTGTCGCACATTGATCACTTGACCGACACCACAGTTGCGTGACCTTACTACCCGAATTAAAGCATTTACATAGTCCGGCGCGATTTCGAGTTCTTGGCTCCTGGGAGGGGAAAACCGATGACAACGTTCACACGCCGAACGGCGCTCACAAGTGGATTTGCGGTGACGGCCGCCTCTTGCGCCGGGACGCCTAAAATGACGCCCTATTCCGCTGTGCAGGAATTGTCGGGCGGCATATTTGCTCATGGTGTCGCGAGCGGTGATCCGGCGGCGGACTCCGTATTGATATGGACCCGCATAAGCGGCGTTGACGGCGCGGCGGAAGTCGCATGGGAAGTTGCCAGCGACCCTGATTTCGCAATTATTGCAGCGCAAGGCGTTGTCACCACAAACGCCGCACGAGACTTTACTGTTAAAGCGATCCCTGAAGAGCTTTCGCCCGGCGCCCAATATTATTACCGCTTTCTGCTCGCCGGCGAGATATCGCCGGTTGGCCGTACACGCACCTTACCAATCGGGGAAACGGCGACCGCGCGGTTCGCTGTTGTTTCCTGTTCGAACTATCCGTTTGGATATTTTAATGTCTATGATCTGATCGCACGCCGCGATGACCTTGATGCCGTTTTGCATCTCGGTGATTATTTCTATGAGTATTCCACGGACGGGTATGGCGGCGAGATTGGCCGGAAGCTTGGCCGTCAACACATACCGGCGCATGAGGTTGTATCGCTCGACGATTACCGGCGCCGTCACGCCCAATACAAATCCGATCCTTCCTTGCAGGCTCTTCATGGCGCGCACCCGATGATCCCAATTTGGGATGATCATGAAACCTCCAATGATTCCTGGACAGGTGGCGCGGAAAATCATGATCCGGCAACCGAAGGGGATTGGGCGGCGCGAAAGCGGGCCGCGCTCCAGGCTTATTATGAGTGGATGCCGATTCGTGATCCGAAGCCGGAACGCGTCACCGAAGCGATATTCCGTTCCTTCTCCTTTGGTGATTTGCTTACACTAACCGCTATTGAAACGCGCCTTATGGCTCGCAGCGAACCGTTTGAATACTCCGCCATTCTTCCATCGCTTCAAACACCGGAAGCAGTTGATCGTTTTCGCACCCAAATTTTGGCGGATGAGTCCCGCGAACTGTTGGGTCAGGCGCAGCTTGATTATCTTGAACGAGCGATTCGCCAATCCGTTGCATCCAATCAACCCTGGAGACTCGTCGCTAATCAAATCATCATGGCGAAAGTCAAAACACCTGACATTACTCCACATGTCACTGACGAAGATGTTGCGGCACTGGAAAAGGAATGGGATCAAGCGCGCGCCTTCGTCGCAATATCTGCTCTCGGATTACCCTACAATTTTGACGCCTGGGATGGTTATCCCGCGGCTCGAAATAGATTTTATGATCTTGTTCGTCGCGCCGGTTCCGACGGCGTAATCGTTGTCACTGGCGACACCCATACTTGGTGGGCGAATGATCTAATCGCCGAAGATGGCCAACAAATGGGCGTAGAGCTTGGAACCCATTCGGTCACCTCGCCATCACCATTCGCTCCGTCATTTTTGGGTGGACGCGGCGCGGAATACGCGCTGCTGGCCAACCGCGACAACAAAGATGTTCGTTACGTTTCTGGAGAAAACCACGGGTATATCGATCTTACGATTACCCATTCGGACGCGCGGGCGGAGTTTGTTGCTGTGGATACAATCGAAAGTCTCGACTACAACGCATTCGTAAAAGTCGCTTTCGATATAAAGAAAACAAAAAAAGGCGTTGCGTTCAGTGATGCGGACGGGCTCGGTTTCAAAGAAGGCTTTTTATTCTGAGATCGCTCAAGCGACGGTCTAGATAACCTGCACTGTCAACCACTCGGCGACCAGGGCCGGCTTGTCCCCGCCCTCAATCTCTACGGTCGCTGCATATTTCAACTGCACCTGACCGGGCGTGCGTTGATTGACCGTCATGAGTACGAATTTGCCGCGGATTTTTTTTCCTGCTTTAACAGGCGTTATAAAACGGACTTTCTCAAATCCGTAATTTATCCCCATTTGAACGCCGTCGACGATGAGCACATTGCCTTGCGCCAGACGCGACAGCATGGATAGCGACAGAAAACCATGGGCGATCGTGCCGCCAAAGGGCGTCTGCTTAGCTGCCGCTTCGTCCACATGGATAAATTGATGATCTTCAGTAATATCAGCAAACTGATTGATTCGATCTTGTCCGATCACAATCCAATCAGAGACCCCCGTCTCTTTGCCAACCCAGTCTTTCAGGTCATCTGCTTTGACGATTGTCATAACGCTCGCCCCTAATAACCGCGCAACTGGGCAATGCGATCTGCATGAAAAGCCGTATCGCCGAACATTTCTTGAGCGACGCGAATACGCTTCATGTAAAAACCGATATCGTATTCGTCCGTCATCCCGATACCGCCATGTAATTGCACTGCTTCCTGGCTTGCGAGTTTTGCGACTTGGCCCGCCTTGGCTTTTGCAAGCGAACAGGTTGGCCCGGCCATACCGTAAGCGCTGTCTAGATCCTGCAGCGATTTTACCACCGCAGATTTCATCAATTGAATTTCCGAATAAAGATGCGCGGCGCGATGTTGTAGCGATTGAAATGATCCGATCGGCACGCCAAATTGATTGCGTTCCTTCAGATAATCGGTCGTCATCTCGAAAGCCTGTTGCGCAGCGCCTGATAGCTCTGCAGCCAAGCCCGCCCGCCCGGCATTCAATACGCCCTCAAGGGCGACATAACCGCCGTCAACCTCTCCAAGCACGTCTTCACCGGTCGCCTCGACATTATCAAACTTGATGCGGGCGGCGTTGCGGCTATCGATCATCTGTGTACGTTCAACAGACACACCCTTGGAGCCTGAATCGACCAGAAACAGCGTAACACCGTCGGTTTCCCCGGCGGCGCCGGCGCTACGCGCTGCTACGATGATTTTATCTGCGACATGGCCGTCCGCAACAAACGTTTTGTCGCCGCTCAGTCTAAATCCGTTGCCGGATTTTTCCGCTTTCAGATTCGTATCTGCCGGCGCGTGCTTACGCGTTTCGTCAATCGCAAGCGCGAACAGCGTCTCACCGGAAGAGATGTTCGGCAAATACTCTTGTTGCTGCGCCTCCGCACCGAATTTCGACAATGCGGTTGAAGCGAGAATGGATGTCGACAAAAAAGGCGATGCGGTGAGCGTGCGCCCCATCTCTTCTGCGAGGACGCCTGCACCCACAAACCCGAAACCTGAACCGCCATGGGATTCATCAACAAGAATGCCGGCCCATCCCATTTCCGCCATTTCTTTCCAGAGATCTTTTTCAAATCCGGTATCGTCGCCCGTATCGCGTAATTTCCGCAACGCGCTGACAGGAGATTTTTCGGCGAGAAAACCGCGCGCGGATTCACGCAGCATTTCCTGCTCTTCGTTTAAGACTAATGGCATGTCAGTTTCCTATGCGCTTGGTAATTCAAGAATGCGCTTGGAGATTATATTGAGTTGAACCTCGGACGTTCCGCCCTCAATTGAATTGGCTTTGGTGCGCAACCAATTTCTTGCCAGCGCACCATCATTCGTCCGTTCGTGCTCCCATTCGAGCTCGTCTGATCCGCCAATATCCATCAGAATTTCGTAGCGGCGCTTGTTATATTCCGTGCCGTAATATTTCAGCATAGAAGAGTTCGCGCCAACGCCCTGGCCGGCTTTCGCTTCGTCTTTCATCCGTTCCAGCGTAAGCAGGAACGCCCAGCCATCAATTTCAGCTTGCGCGATCTGCGCGCGCATTGCTGAGTCGGCGAGGCGTCCGTCTTTCAGGCCGAGTTCCTGCGCAGCGACTTCACCGACACCTCGTCCGCCGAGTAATCCGCCGCCGCCGCCAGAAATCATCTCGCGCTCATGGGCAAGTAACGATTTTGCAACGTCCCAGCCGCGATTAACCTCACCAACAACCGAAAGACTATTGTCGCTGTAGGTTTTCGGGACTTTGACGTCGTCAAAAAAGGTTTCGCAGAACGGAGACTTACCCGAAATCAGTTTGATGGGTTTTGTCGACACCCCTTCGCTTTTCATATCAAAAAGCAAAAAACTTATTCCGTTGTGTTTTGTCGCTGTCGGATCGGTTCGAACCAGGCAGAAAATCCAATCGGATAAATCCGCGTAGGATGTCCATACTTTTTGTCCGTTGACCAACCAATGGTCGCCTTTATCCTCACATTTTGTCGCCAAAGAAGCCAAATCCGATCCGGCGTTCGGTTCAGAATAACCCTGGCACCAACGAATTTCACCTCGCGCTATCCTTGGCAAATGCATGAGTTTTTGTTCATGGGACCCATATTCAAGAAGCGCAGGACCAAGCATCCAGATCCCGAAACTTTCAAGCGGCGAACGCATTTTCATGCGTTTCATCTCGTATTTCAGGATTTTCACTTCTTCCTTGGAAAGACCGCCGCCGCCATACTCTTTTGGCCAGCCCGGAACTGTCCAACCCTTCTCCGCCATCCGCTCTAGCCAGATGCGCTGGGCGTCCGACGTGAATTTCCAATCACGGCCGCCCCAACAAATCTTGTCCTCGCCGCCGCCGCCGTCACGCATTTCTTCCGGGCAGTTGGCGTCAAGCCACTCAATCGTCTCTTTACGAAATGCCTCAAGATCTGCCATTTCAATTTCCTTCTCTAAAACTGATTAGACCGAAAAATGCGGTGGTTGCGTCAATGCTATTTTCCGTACGGTGATTTTATCCACTTTAGCCGTTCCCAGTCGAGGTAACGCTTGTGGCGACACCCAAATTCGCTCAGGAACTTTGAACCCTGCAAGGTCTTCCGCCATAAAGTCACGCAGCGTCTGCGCATCGAGAGAGGCGCCGTCCTTTGGATAAAAAACCAATCCAACAACCTCGCCCAGCCGTTCGCACGGCACCGAGAAGACCGTTGCTTCGGCGACGTCAGCATGCGCGTAAGCTCGATTTTCGACTTCTAAGCAAGAAATATTCTCGCCGCCGCGAATAATCAGATCTTTTACCCGGTCAACGATATAAACGTAGTCTTCGGAATCCATTTTTCCGAGGTCGCCGGTTTTGAACCATCCCTCGGGCGTCAGTGATTTAGCCGTTTCGTCAGGTCGGTTTAGATATTCGCGGAAGTTGGCGATGCTGCGAATCCAAATTTCACCAACATCGCCGCGCGGGGCTTCCTCTCCATCCTCGCCGACAATTTTGATGTCGGTTAATGGTGGAACTGGTTTACCGGTTGAGTCCGGGCGATCCTGGTACTGCTGAAGCGAAATCACACAGCCCATAGCGTTGGTTTCGGACAATCCGTAACCAGAAGATGGTCTTGCATGCTCAAAGGTCTCAGCCAATTCACGTACGTGCTTCGCCGGGCGTTTAGCACCGCCTGATCCGATGTCCAATAAGGTGGGCATTCCTTCTTTGCCAGCAGCGTCGATCAATTCAAATGACTGGGTCGGAACACCAACAAAATTTGTCAGCCTTTCTCGGTTGATTATGTCGACAGCCTCTTTTGCATCCCACTTGTACATCATCGCGACACGCCGGCCGACTAGATATGACAGCATAAATATCGAATGCGATCCGGTTACATGAAAAAGTGGTACACCCAACAATATTCCCGGATCATCACCAAACGGGCTGACGCCGCCCCGCGCTTCTTTCAGGGCGGTGGCGACGAACGCCCAGGAAAAAATCGCAGACACACAGCCCAAATGAGTGAGCACAACGCCCTTTGGGGCGCCGGTCGAGCCGGACGTGTAAACAATGCAAAAATCATCGTCCGGTTCACCGTTTACCTCAGGCAGGTCGTCAGACTGTTCGTGGTCCACCAGCTCGCCAAATAGATAATCGGCATCAGGATCTTCGGCTCGCGCTAAAATAATTCGGAGCCCCAACGGTTCCTTGAAAGGCCGGATGTAATCAAGGCGTCGGTCGTCCGCGATGACGATCTTGGCGCCGCAGTCGTCAAGAGCAAACTTTAGTTCATCGCTCCGCCACCATGCGTTCAGCGGGACCACAACTGCGCCGGCGGCAATTGTACCCATATAAGCAAAGCACCATTCCGGAAAATTTCGCATCGCGAGCGCAACACGATCGCCCGGTTGCACACCGAGTTCGCTGCGTAGTGCATTTGCAAATCGGCACGCGCGCGACCACATCTCTTTGAAACTATATCGCTCGTCTTGAAAGGTAAGGCAGATTTTGTCGCCGTGGGTCGCCGCGCCATATGCGAAAAGGCCCGCGACGCTCGACGGCGCGTTCGCGAAAGTGCGGTATGTATTTCCTCTATATTCGGCTTCGGTCACCGAAAAACGCGGGTCGTTAAACAATAATTTCATGCCAGCCGCGGTCAGATCCGCATCCGTCACCGGAATGGGGGGGGCCATAAGCGTCAAATTCCTTCCCAAGTTTTCTTTCTTACATAACCGACACGGGCGCGGCGATAAACTGCGGCTTGCAGTCCGGCGCGCGCTCCGCTACGGCCCCAATCTTGGACCGCCGCAAGGACACGTATTATGGCGCACGCCTCAAACCTCATTACCATCATGCAGGATGCCGCCCATCAGGCCGCCAAACAAATGCGTCGTGATTTCGGCGAGCTGGAAGCTTTACAAGTTTCCCGCAAGGGGGCAGCAGATTTCGTAACGGCGGCCGACCTCAAAGCTGAACAGGCGATCTACGAGTCGCTGTCAAAAGCGCGCCCGAAATATGGCTTCGTCCTGGAGGAACGCGGCGAAATCAGTGGAACTGATAACTCCAATCGTTGGATTGTCGATCCACTTGATGGAACGACCAACTTTCTTCACGGGTTGCCGCATTACGCAATTTCGATTGCACTTGAGCGCGACCGTCAACCGTACGCTGGCGTTGTTTTTAATCCCGCCACCGACGAGCTTTTTTGGGCGGAAAAAGGGGAAGGCGCGTTTCTGAATAATCGTCGCTTGCGGGTTTCTGGCCGCAAAGACCCCTCTGAGGCTTTGTTCGCCTGCGGCCTTCCTTTCAAAGGGATGTCAGGCCGGGAGCAAGCCCTTTCAGAGACGCAGGCGGTGCTTTCGCAAACGGCCGGCATCCGGAGATTTGGTTCAGCGGCGCTTGACCTTGCATTTGTGGCCGCCGGCCGTTTTGACGCTTTTTGGGAGCGCGGCCTGAACAGCTGGGATATTGCCGCGGGCGCGGTGCTTGTTCGCGAAGCCGGGGGTATCGTGAGCGAAATAGACGGCGGGCGACAATTTTTGACAGCGGGCTCGATACTGGCCAGCAATTCCGCGCTTTATGATCAGGCCAAAATTCTGCTCAACGCGGTCGGTCAAACGCAGGAATAATGACGATAACGCCAACGCACCGATTGGGGATCGATGGTTTCGTCGTCATAAACGGCGCGTAATCCGTAGGCTTCGCAGTGAGCGTCCGCCTCAGCCAATAGTTCAGCTGGATCAAAATCATAAGGATCATAAGGGATCGAGATGGACGGCGCTTCCCCGAAATCTTGCTCGTATGTGACACATGCGCTGGCGAGAAGACTCGCCGCTGCAATAAGCATCAGTCTTTGCGGCCTCATGGCATTCCCTCCAAAAAACGCAACAGCAACCAAAATTGTTACATAGGCGCATAAAACGGGCAATAAAAAAGGAGCGCCGGCAGAATGCGGCGCCCCCTAAATTCCAGGCGAATTATCCAGGGAAATTTCCCTGATTAAGCGGCGTCGGCGTCTTTCAACACCTTCAAGGTCGCGCCGCCACTCGTATTAATGGCTATTTTCCGCGGCTTTTTCGCCTCCGGAATTTCGCGTTGCAAATCGATGTTTAGCAATCCGTTAACCAAAGAAGCACCGACCACCTTAACGTGTTCGGCGAGTTGATAACGGCGCTCGAATGACCGCCCCGCGATGCCCTGATGCAGGTAAGTACGGTTTTCATCGCTCGCATCACGTTTTCCAGTAATGGTCAGCGTGTTTTCGCGAATCTCGATGTCGATTTCATTTTGGGAGAAACCTGCGACAGCGAGCGTAATTCGGTAATCGTTCTCGTCGAGCCGCTCAATATTGTAAGGCGGATAACCGCCGGTATCTGACTTGCCAACGGAATCAAGCAGATCAAACATGCGATCAAAGCCGACAGTTGAACGATATAGGGGAGTTAGGTCGTAAGTGCGCATTATTTGCGTCCTCCTTGTCAAAAGCGAGGGTTAAGGCGCGCGTTCGTCGCTTAAAAAGCCGAGATTGCTACGCCGCCAGGCCCATCTGGCGCCTGATGGCAAGGAAGTAAGTTGCAATGGCCCGCTTTCAAGACCTCGAAATACGGTCTATAGGCGAATGAAACGCAATCCCTGCGAGAATCCTGACCTCAATGAGGCGGCTTACGGAGATCCCATGCGAATATTTTTTCTTCCGGTATCCGCTCTTCTACTTTTTCTCGTTAACGGTTGCGGGCAACCAGCCACGCAATCAACAAATACGACGACAAAAATAGAATCGGCGGCCAAAGCAACGAATGATCCGCTCACCGCGGCGATTAATGGAGAACATCGTTCCGCCGATGAAAAAAACCGGGATCAATTTCGCAATCCGGCCCAAACTCTGGAATTTTTCGGGATTTCGTCAGATATGACAGTAGTCGAGATTTGGCCTGGAGGCGGTTGGTACACAAATATTATTGCTCCGTTTCTCAACGCCGGCGGCGGCTCGTATTACGCTGCCGGGTTTTCTCGCGATGGAGCGGATGAGCGCGTCGTGGCTGCGCTCAATTCGTTCGAAAACAGTTTTGTCGAGAAACCGGAAACCTATGGCCAAGTTGTTATGACAGTCCTTGGACCGGACGAGGCTATTGCGCCGCCGGGGTCCGCGGATACGGTTCTTACATTTCGAAATGTGCACAATTGGCAATCTCGCGGATCGGCACCTGCGCATTTCGCTGCGTTTTTTGACGCTCTGAAGCCAGGCGGGGTTCTTGGCGTGGTCGAACATCGAGCTGACGGTAATGATGCGCTGCCACGGGATGGGTCTTCCGGCTACGTGTTTGAGTCAGATGTCGTCGAGTTGGCGGAGGCGGCTGGTTTCGAATTGGTGGCGCGTTCGGACATCAATGCAAATTCTGCCGACACCAAAGATCACCCATTTGGCGTTTGGACTTTGCCACCAGTTCGTCGTTCATCGGCGGTCCGCGGCCAGGAAGATCCAAATTTTGACCGCGCACGATATGACGCAATTGGAGAGAGCGACCGAATGACGTTGAAATTTCAAAAACCATTCGCCGCTGATGGCGCTTTGCTGGAATAAACCCGACTGAACCGGTGGCTTCAACGAACGAGCGCTACAGCCAAACGCTAATCGACGCAGCGACGAAAGCGTTTTCGTCAAAGTTTGACGCATGGCTGAAACTCTGTCCGCGTGACGCGGACCCGATCTGGATAAATGGCCAGGTTCAGCCGCCGGCGATTGAAACAACGCCTGCAAACGGCGTGACCGCAGATTGTGAATGGCGGGCCTCGCAAGAAACAATGTTGCGAGTTCTTGAAGGAGAGCGGGCGTTTCAAAGCGCTTTTTTATCAGGACGGCTGAAAATTGCCGGCGATATGAGTGTTATGATCCGACTCACGCTTTCGGAACGGCGATGACAGAATTCATCCGTATTCCATCAAATCCGCCTCCCCCTGGAGCAGAAACATTTCAATTTAACGCGCGGGATGGCGCGCCTCTGCGCGGTGCATATTTTCCACGTGATCATTCCCGCCGAACGATACTTCTGTTGACTGGCTGGTCGGAATTTATCGAAAAGTACTTCGAAGTTGTTGGCGATCTACACGATCGGGGATTCTCGGTCGCCATGATGGACTGGCGCGGCCAGGGCCTGTCTGATCGCAACAGTCCAAGAATGTCCAGCTGGGTAGGATATTTCGATCGTATTGCTGATGATCTGCGATACTTCGCGCATGAATACGTCTCCAAACGGTTTGGCCCGCCGCATTTTTTAATGACGCATTCAATGGGCGGTATGGCGGCGTTGACGGCGCTGGCGGCGGGAGAAGATCAATTTAAAAAAGCAGTGCTCTGTGCGCCCATGTCTCGCCTTTTTCCCAATCCGGTTAATGCATTTTTTCATCGCGCCGCGGACCTTGCTTGCCTATTAGGCCAGGCCGGCTCGCCAATCGCTGCGCGTACAGACGACGCTTTTGTGTTTGAAGGAAACATCTTCACGAAAGATCGCGCACGCCATGAACGATTTCGCGACTTGCAATTGGCGGAACCACGCGCTGCCATATCTTCCCCAACATATGGTTGGGTGCGCGATGCAATGCGCGCTTCCAAAGCGCTCCATCGAGCGGGTGGGCTCGATAAATTGAAAACGCCAACGCTCATCGTGACGGCTGGTGAAGAAAAACGGGTCGACGCCGCCGACCACCAAAGACTGGCGGCCCGTAATGTAAATATATCGGTCGCAACCATTCAGGATGCGCTCCACGAAATAATGATGGAAACGGACGAGATTCGCTCAAAATATTGGGCGGTGGTGGACGATTTTCTGGGCGACTATAACACGGCCTGAATTCGACTTGAGTTAGCGCAAATTGGCGCCTACGATTCTGCATAAAATGACCACCGGGAGGGAGCATGCCTGCAAAAAACAATATACTCGCTATTGATCAGGGGACGACAAGTTCGCGTGCGATCCTCTTTGATCGCGACAGCAATTTGCTCCGAGTCGCTCAGAAAGAGTTTGCTCAGCATTATCCAAAGGACGGGTGGGTTGAACACGATCCGGAAGACATCTGGCGAACGACGCTCGAGACGGCCAAAGAGGCTATCTCGATGAATGCTGACGAGACGGCGGCAATCGGCATCACGAACCAACGTGAGACGACGGTCATATGGGATCGTGAGACAGGCGCGCCAATTTACAATGCGATCGTATGGCAAGATCGTCGAACTGCAGATCTTTGCGATTCTCTTCGAGCAAAAGGCCTGGAAAGTGAGATTACGGAACGCACGGGACTCCTGCTTGATCCATACTTTTCCGCATCGAAAGTCGCTTGGATACTAGATAACGTGGATGGCGCGCGCGCGCGCGCCGAAGCGGGCGAATTGGCGTTCGGAACGATTGACTGTTTTTTGATCTGGCGCCTCACAGGCGGGAAAATGCATGCGACAGACGCAACAAATGCAAGTCGGACAAGCCTCTTCAATATACACAAAAACGATTGGGATCCGCGTCTTTTAGAGATTTTTCGGGTCCCCGCTGGACTTCTGCCAGAAGTCAAAAATTGCGCCGACGATTTTGGCGAAAGCGATGCGCGTCATTTTGGAAAGTCGATCCCGATCGCAGGTGTCGCCGGAGACCAGCAGGCAGCCAGCATAGGACAAGCCGGGTTTTCCGAAGGCGCCATCAAAAGCACATATGGGACGGGGTGTTTTCTTCTAACGCACACGGGCGCCGATGCAGCGCGATCGACCAATAAACTGCTGACGACTATCGCTTACCGAATTGGCGGTGAAACCGCATACGCATTAGAGGGATCAATTTTTGTCGCTGGCGCTGCAGTTCAATGGTTGCGCGACGAACTGGGCTTGTTTGAATCTGCGAGTGAAACCGAAGCTTTAGCCGCTTCGCTTGACAGTAATCATGGCGTGTATCTTGTGCCAGCATTCACAGGCCTTGGCGCACCGCACTGGCGCCCGGACGCCCGCGGCGCGATAGTTGGCTTAACGCGCGGTGTTGGTAAAGCAGCGTTTGCACGCGCCGCCCTAGAGAGCGTTGCTTATCAAACTCATGACCTAATGAAGGCTATTTCGGCTGATGGCGTAGAAGCTGGAGTGTTGCGCGTCGATGGAGGTATGGTCGCCAATAATTGGCTGATGCAATTCCTCGCCGACATTTTGCAGACGCCTGTCGAGCGACCTGTAGTGATGGAAACAACGGCGCTTGGCGCAGCATATCTTGCGGGTCTCCAAATCGGCATTTATCGTGGTACGGAGGAAATATCAAAAATGTGGCGGCGGGACGCAAAGTTTGATCCCGCAATGTCCGTTTCGAAACGCGATCAATTACTTCGCGGATGGCGTGACGCGCTTGCGCGAACATTAGCTGACTGACTAACGCGCAGCTTATGGCGAGTGATCCATATTTCTTGTTGCAAGCAGAGAATGTTCTGCTGATCATATTTGCCGAGCACAACAAACCTGCACGGATTGTTTATCTTGGCAGTCCGTTGAACACGAATTTTGACCCGTTGATGCTGGATCGCATGATATTGCGGCCAGCAGCGCCCGGCGGGCCATTAGTCCCAACGCCTGTGACACTTCTCTGCGGCCCAGGCGACTTATATGACGGCGCCCCCGGCCTTCGCGCCCACCGATCCAAGCAACGTTGGCGAATCAACGCCAATGTTGCCGCCTGTCATGTCAAAGAGACCTCCATCACGATTATTCAGGTCGACGAAGAACGTAAAACTGAATTCACTCACTTTATTGAGCTTGAAAAACAGACTGGTGTTTTGTCGATCCAGTTAGAAATTAAAAATCTGGGCGAAACACCTGTCGACATCGCTCATGCGCCGGCATGCGTTGTCCCCTTGCCGTCTGGAATGGATGAGATGATCTCATTTTCCGGGCGATGGGCGAATGAGTTTCAAACAGAGAGACGTTCGCTTGGCGCCGGCGGCGTTATTCGTGAACAAAATCGCGGGCGACCCGGCCATGACGGTTTTCCTGGCATTATATTCTGCACTAACTCCACCACCGAATTGACTGGCCCGTGTTTAGGGGGCCATCTGGCAAGTAGCGGCAACAATACTTTGCGTGCGGACAGGCGCCCTGATGGCGAGATCGTTTTTCAAGCTGGCGAAAATTTACCAAGCGGCGGACTCAAGCTCAGATTCAATGGCGTTTATCGTACGCCAAAACTCTTCTTAGGGTACTCTGAGAACGGATTATCAGATTTATCAAATCGTTTTCACAAGCTTGTCCGAGACCAACTTCTACCGGAAAAGCTACCAAAAAAACCGCGACTTGTTCACTATAATACCTGGGAAGCAGTATATTTCTTCCATTCCCTTGACCAGCTGAAAAAACTCGCAGATGCAGCCGCTCAACTCGGCGTGGAACGTTTTGTCCTCGACGATGGCTGGTTTCAGGGGCGACGTCATGACCGCGCCGGGCTCGGCGACTGGCGCGTTGATCGGTCAATTTACCCTGACGGACTTCATCCCCTTATTGACCATGTAAAATCACTCGGTATGGAGTTTGGCTTATGGGTCGAGCCGGAAATGGTGAACCTCGACAGCGACCTCTGCCGCGCACACCCAGACTGGACGCTTACGGAAAACCCAAACGCTGAGATTCCTTTTCGTCATCAGCACTTACTAAATCTCACCCTAACGGAAGTTCGCGCGTACTTGTTGCAGGCTCTCGACGACCTACTGACAGAGTATGAAATCGATTACTTGAAATGGGATATGAATAGAGATTTTTTCTCTCCGAAAACACACGAACACGTAACCGCTTTATATTCGCTTATCGGCGAGCTGCGCACAAAACACCCAACGTTGGAGATTGAGAGTTGCGCGTCAGGGGGCGGTCGTTCAGATTTCGGAATACTTCAATATACGGACCGCATTTGGACTTCTGACTCAAACGATCCGCTTGACAGGCAACATATACAACGTGGCGCATCATATTTTCTGCCGCTAAGCGTGCTTGGGGCGCATGTTGGACCTGAAACCTGCCATATCACCGGGCGGAAGAGTTCAATGGAGTTTCGAGCGGCCACAGCGATGTTCGGCCATATGGGTGTAGAAGCGAATATTCTGGATCTTAACTCACTCGACAAAAATACGCTGAAAATGGCGATCCAACTTTATAAGAGATATCGACCGCTTCTCCATCACGGCAATCAATTCCGCCTGGAAACTGATCCTAACGCAATCGCAACCATTGTCTCATCAAGTGATTACAGCGAAGCCATTGCATCATTCGCCCAGCTTGACAGTCAACGGCGTACTTTAGGTTCGCGATTACGTTTTGCCGGTCTTTCTGCTGATAAGTTATACCACGTAAAACGCATTTGGCCGAAATCTCTTTCGGCTCCGCCACCGTTTCAGCAATCTGATTCGATCATTTGCGATGATGGGTTTATCGCAACGGGAGCCATGTTGATGAACGCGGGAATTCAGTTGCCGGCGCTTTATCCGCAGACTGCAATTCTATTTGCATTCGAAGAAAAGGCTTCAGACGCGACGTAGTCTTTCGAGAACTTCGGAATGTAGCTCGGGCGTTGCAGCCGCGAGGATTTCGCCGCGATCGTCTTTTCCAACAGGCTCGCCATTCCAGTTGGTTGCAACCCCGCCAGCGCCTTCAATTACCGGGACTAAGGCCGCCCAATCGTGTCTTTGCAAAGTCGTTTCAAGAACGACATCGAGCTCTCCGCACGCCAACAGGCCATACGCGTAAGCGTCTAATGAAAAACGCGCGAGACGCGCATCGACAGCAATCGATTCAAACACTTCCGCTTCACGCTCGTTAAAATAGCCGCTTGGCCTTGGATCAGTTGTCGAAATCCTCGCCTTGGAAATTTCAGTTGTGTCGCTGGTCTTGCACGAAAAATGCGATCCGCCGCGCATATAAACGGTCTCTCCAAAACAAGCAGTCCATTGTTCATCCGTAAACGGTTGGTCTATAATGCCCAATACCGAATGCGAATCATATTCAAGGGCGATCAAGGTGGTCCAACTTGGGATGCCGCAAACAAACGCACGCGTTCCATCGACGGGATCAAGCACCCAACGCCAGGGTCCTTCTTCAACCCGTTCGCCAAACTCTTCGCCTAAAACACCGTGCTCGGGATATACTGACCGTATCATGTCGCGCTGAGCCCGTTCGGCTTCACGATCTGCGTCAGTTACAGGGTCAAACAGAACGCCGGCCTTGTTAAATACCGTTGCTTGTTTTCGAAAATGAGCAAGCGTTCTACCTCGCGCGGCTTCGGTAAGGCGCTGGGCAAATGTTCGATAGTTTTCTAGTTCTTCTTTTGGCGCACCCATCATGCTGATTGTGGGCGAGCGGGAACGCTACGGCAAGTTAATTAAGGCAGTGGTCGGCGCGTATCAGAAATTATTCTTCGCCGGTCAAAGCTTTCGCCAAGTCCAGCAGGCGCCGGCGCGGCTCCTTGTTCATCAGATAGTAGTAACGAACCAAGTCGAGCGTCTCTTTGTCATCCATCACGTTTTCCGATGGGCCGTGCGAATCGCCATTGACGCCGTTCATCGCCGGACGATCGCCCATTGCGTCATGGTTTAGTCCTTCAAAAAAATATGCGACAGACACTTCCATTGCGCGAGCCAACGCCCAAAGCCGTGAGGCCGAAATACGATTGGCGCCGCTTTCATATTTCTGAATTTGCTGGAACCGGATATTTACCGCCTTGGCGAGCTTTTCCTGGGTCATGCCCAGCAGGCGTCTGCGTTGACGCAGTCTTCGGCCAACATGCACGTCAATCGGATGCGAATTCATAACCATAACTCCCGAAACGGGAACAGCGCCATCTATCGGGGCTGTCTCCACAACTGTCGCGGGAAGAAACGCAAGGCCTGTGCCGGTGTTGGCTGTAAATC
>JBCDAD010000043.1:0-18705 GCA_039186325.1 Pseudomonadota bacterium
GTTTAGCGAAGCGTCTGGCGGATTTGATAATACGTTCTCAGGAGAAGTTGATGAAGACAACTTCTCGATCAAAGCCGGCGCCCGCGCATCGATCGGCGCGTTGCTCGCCGGTGGTGAGAATTACGGCGATGTCTATTTCACCTATAGCCAGGGATATAAAGGCCCGGGCTTCAATACATTCTATAATATGGGTACGAATGACACGTTGCCGATCGCCCCGGAGGAAAGCGACTCCTATGAAGTTGGCTACAAATTCAATGCCGGCTCAGTAGTATTCAATATAGCAGCGTATACGGCGGAAATTGACGGTTTCCAGGCCAACAATTTTGATAATTCGACCGGCGTTACGATTACGCGTTTGACAAATGCCGGCACCGTTGAAACTAGAGGGATCGAGATTGACGCGATCTGGTCGCCAATCGACAATCTGACATTCACAGGGTCTATTGCGCTTAACGATGCAGAGATCAAAGAGTTCAATTGTCCGGTCGATCCGACGACGGGGTCGCCTCCGGCTGACTGTACCGACCGGTCCGGTCTCGATCTCTTTTTCTCACCTGATGTGAATTACACGTTCGGGGCTAGCTACGAGACGCCGATCACGGAGAATTTCAGCGGCTTTATCAACGGTACGTTCGCCCATGTGGACGACCAACTATCGCTGTTGCCGGGCAATGACGGATCGGTGAGCCCGAACAGCCCGCTGCCGAGCTATAACCAGCTCGATATCAATGTCGGTCTTTCCATGTATGAAGATAGATACCGCCTCACATTGATCGGCAAAAACCTCACTGATGACAGCTTTGTCACAACATTCTCTGGCGACGGGTTTCGTTACCAGATCCCGCGCGAGGCTGATCGCTATTTCGGCGTCAATTTCCGCGCGAATTTCAACTAGGCGGAGCTTGCTGATAAGAACGGCGGCTGGTTTATCTGGCCGCCATTTCTTTTTAAGGTGTTACGTCGCCGAGGTCGAAGGCGGCTTCGGTCGAGACTTCACAGACCTTGATTGCTGTATCGAGTTTTTCCAGCCAGATTTCGCCATAGTTTTTAGTGTACCAGTCACGCATGCCGGATACGGCATCCTGAAAGGCGCGTTTTTCGTCCGGCGTCGGAACGTAGATCTCTCCGCCGGCGTCTTTAAAGGTTTCATAGGCCTCAATCTGTCGACGCATGGGCAATGCGCGGGTAACGGTTTTCAGGTGTTGAAATCCATCAAAAACAACACGTCGCATTTCTGGCGACAATTCGCGCCAGCCGGGCTCGGAATACCACCACAAGGCGCCCATATAGGCATGGCCGTCGAGTGTTAGAAACTTGATGTGCTCATGAAACTTCATACCGACAATGTCCTGTACGCCGTTTTTCGTGCCTTCCACAACGCCGGTTGCGAGCCCCGTGTAGACCTCTGACCACGCGATGGGTGTCGGATTGCCGCTGAGCTGACGCACCAATTCTTGTTGAATCGGCGCCGGCGTTGTCCGGATTTTTAACCCGCGCAAATCATCCGGTGTCCGGATCTGTTTCGATGTCGTCGCGAAATTTCGCCAGCCGCCAGTGTTGGATACAGCCATTAATCGCAGGCCAAGGCCTTCCGCGAGCACTGCAGAACGCAATTCCGCAATAATTGAGCCGTCAAAGACGCATTCGGCAATGCGGTCGTCGCGAAAAGCGTAGGGTAGATCGAATACCTGCCCGGGGCCAAAAATATTCCCCATACCGCCAATTGTCGTCATAAAAACATCAAGAACGCCGGACTGCATATTTTCGATGCATTCGCGTTCATTTGAGCAAAATTGGCCCGACGTAAAAATTTCAACTTCGACGGCGCCGTTTGACCGACTTTCCACGTAGTCTTTCAGGACCAGCGCTCCGTCATAATCCTCGTCTTCTGGCGAGCCGAGAATGCCGACACGGATAGTGTGCTCGGGCAAACTTGTGGCGCTCGCCAATACGCCAAACGCGCCGCCAATGATGATGAAAACATAGACCGCAGACAGAATCATATTTCGGGTCATGGTCTCGTTCCTTTATGCATAGCCGAGCAATCGTGGAATCGTCATCGAAATTGCCGGGAAATAGGTAATCAGGAAAATTACGAAGAATTCCACCAGGAGGAACGGCGCCATTTCAACAGCAATTTTGTCCGGCTTTTCTCCGGATACAGACGATGCGACGAAAAGCACTAATCCCATAGGTGGGGTCGCAAGGCCGACCGTGAGATTGACGCACATCACAATTGCAAAATGCAGCGGATCAACGCCCATGCCCACAAAAAGGGGCGCGAGCACGGGCCCCAGGATCAGTATGGCGGGACCTGCGTCCAGGAACATGCCGATCACAAACAGGAAGAGATTGACTAAAAGTAAGAGGATCAACACGTTGTCTGTTGTTCCGGAGATGCCGCCAGCGATACGCTCCGCCATGCCCGATACCGTGATGATCCACGCAAAAGTTACCGCCGCGCCGACCAGTAACAAAATCACCGCTGACTGAGCGGCGGCACTCGTAAAAACAGCGGGAAGGTCTCGCAGGGTAAGCGTTTTTAGAACGAACAATGACACCAAAATTGCATAAACAGCCGCAACCGCAGCGGCTTCTGTCGGTGTGAATACGCCCGCCAGAATGCCTCCGAGTAAGATGACAGGCGTCAGAAGCGCAGGCAGCGTTTGAAAAAAGGTGACGCGACGCTCGTCCCACGAAGCCTTTTCCGCCGCAGCCGGATAGTTACGGCGGCGGGCGAGCACGGCAGTTACAGTCATCAGGCCGCCGCATACGAGAATGCCAGGGACAATCCCGGCGGCGAATAGTCCGGCGACAGAGACGTTCATCACAAAAGCGTAGATGATCATAATGCCCGATGGCGGAATGATCGGGCCGATCACCGACGAGGCTGCGGTTATTGCAGCGGCGAATCGGCGCGAGTAGCCGTTCTTTTCCATCGCCGGCACAAGCATTTTTCCAAGCGCGGAGGTGTCGGCGACCGCTGAGCCTGAAAGCCCCGCGAACAGAACCGATGAGAGTATGTTCACTTGCGCCAGCCCGCCGCGAACGTGGCCGATCATTGTTTGTGAAAATCGGACTAATGACGCCGTGACGCCGCCTGCGTTCATGACTTCACCAGCCAAGATAAAGAACGGCACAGCCATCAACGGAAACGAATCCATACCATTATAAAGACGAGACAGCAGCGCTTTGTGAAATTCCGTCTGACCGTCAATAAAAAGGCTTAACCCGGGGCTGATCAATAGCGCGAATACAACAGGTGCCCCCGACGCTAGTAAGATAATGAAAATCCAAAAGTATGAGAGTGACATCGCGGTCTATTCCGGTTTTGCACGGAGTGCTACTACGTCGCGCAAAAACTGTTCGATCGCGGCGATGAGCAATGCTGCAAAAGAGACAGGAACGATTAGGTAGAAATAGCCGGTTGAAATTGGCAAAGATGCAGAACGGCTTTGCATGCCGCGCATTACAAAATCAACGCTCTCGCGAAGAAAAATACTAACAATCCATATAATCAGTAGAGTAATGATAATTTGACCGGCAGCGCGAATGCGTGGATGCAATGCGTCAGAGAAGAGTTCAATGGCGACGTTCGCTTTCTCGCGATAGGCCCAGGGCGCGACGAGAAAAGCTGTCCAAACCATCAGCGTTTTTGATAATTCTTCTGTCCATGCAAGCGAGTTGTTGAGCCCATATCGGAAAATTACCTGAGCCATGACAATGACCGTCATGAAGACAAGAAACGCGCCGGCTATATTGCGCCCTGCGACCCCGACGGCATGATTGACGACGCCCAGGCGGTCGGCGACCATCAGCAGCGATTTTTCCAAGACGTTTCCGTTCCGATTTTTTCCGGCCGCTTTCACAGCGCGCATTATCAACAAATGGGACGCTACTATTCAGTCAGGGCGTCATTACTCCGCCGTCCAATACTCTGCGACTTCGCTGATATCGACGTCGTCACCGATATATTCTCTATCAGGACCAAGCGGAATTTTCGAGCCTTCCTTTACAAAAACTGCATATTCATCGAGATCAAGGCGCATATGATGAACAACGCCACCCTCAAACGGCGCCCTGTCTGGAAAACGCCGCCAGCGACCCGCCGGCAAATATACTGAGACTTCATCATCAGGGTTGAGGCATGGCGCAACCAGCATATCTTCGCCAAAGAAAAACTGTTCGTCGAAAGACCACGCTTCGCGTTCGTAGGGGCGCGCCAGCGCCATTGCGCGCTGGACCGGCAAGCCTGTTGCTCGTGCGTTTTGCAATGCTGCTGAGAGATACGGGAGCAGTCGATAGCGAAGTCTTATAGCGGCGAGGGCGGCTTTCTCGGCTTGCGGCCCATATGACCAAGGAACGCGATCGCCGATTCCGTGTAATCGGAAGTGCGCTGAAAAAACGCCTGCCTGAAGCCAACGGACATAGAGCTTTGGATCTCGTTTGTCGCCGTAAAACCCGCCAATGTCAGTTGCGTAAAAGGGCGCGCCCGTCATCCCCCAGGAAAGGCCGCCACGCAGGCTTGCGGCGAGACCTTCCCAATCAGCTTGCGGATCACCGCCCCACTGCGAAGGGAAACGTTGACATCCAGACCAGGAAGCGCGACTGAACAAAAACGGTCCGTTAGAAGAGTATTTTTCAGCGGCTTCGTAAACGCATTTGTTATACAAAAAAGAATACACATTATGCAGGCCTCGCCCGGTTTCGCCATTGCTTGCGACCATTTCGTCAAGGACTTGTTCACCAAAATCAGCCTTGATCATATCGACGCCAACATCGAATAGTTCCGCATGGCGATCACGCCAGTAAGCATAAGCCTCTGAATGCGTGAAATCGATCAACCCGGACACAGGCAGCGGGGTCAGAACGTCGCCGAAAGGTTCAACGTTCCAGTGATATTCAAAAGCCTTACCTGTCTCGCGATCCTTTAAAAGCCACTCTTTTGAAGCCAGTTCGGTAAATAATGGGTTTTGCGTCGAAATAAGCGGGTATTCCCATACGCATATTTTAAAATTCATCGCCTTTAGTTCGGACAAAACTAATTTTGGATCCGGGTATCGCGCGCGATCCCATTCAAAAGCAAACCGTGTTTCGGTGTCCAGCCAGGCGCGCCCGTCCAGTGTAATGGTATCGCAAGGCATCCCCCGCGCGCGGATTTCGCGCGCCGCTGACAAGAGTTCATCGGCGTCTTGATAATAGGCTTTTGACGCGATAACGCCGAGTGACCAATTGGGTGGTTTAGGCGCTTTTCCTGTTATGTCGGTATAAAGATCGATTAATTCCGGACCATTCGCCCCAGAGAGCAAGAACAAATCCAGCGCATCGCCGTCGATGAGAACGCCATAAGCGCGTTGCGACCAGGGGGCGAAACCGACGCCGTGCAGGACCGGCGCTGGCGTATGGCAGAACACGCCCCAGCCTTTTGTGCTCCAGGCGAATGGCGCATTTTTGTAGGACGCTTCTGCGTTTACGCCCAATGCGTCATAATTAAAGGAATGGATAAGTTGCCCTCGTTTATTCAGCTTACCCCATTTCTCGCCTAAGCCGAAAATATTCTCGGTCGAGGTTAAATCGAAATGGACGATCCATCCGCGTTCATTGCGGGAAATCGGCGGCAATCTGTAGGCGCGGACAAAATGGGCGTCGGTCGCAGATTGCAGGACGAGCCGATCTCCCCGATAAAGACGTATAGCGAGGCTGGACTTTTCTAGGTGCAGTCGGTGTGCTGCGCTTTCAATAGTGATTACGTCACCGTCCTCGTGTAACGCCGCCAATTCATCGGATATTGGGTGTGCGATCATGCCGTAATCGTAAGCCCGGGGTTCGCCAAGCCGTATACGCGCGCCAAAGTCATGGAGCGTGATGACAAGATCGCCCAGAGAGGTCGGTATAGAGACGACGCCCGCATCGATACGCTGGGCGTCGCCAGTCACATGCGCGATAGGAAAATCGCGCCACTCCGGCTCAATGGCGGATAGCGCCATTCAGCAAGCCTCCAAAACGGGAATGTTCCAGACGCTCGCCGATGCCCGCAGCGCGTCGCGATGATCGCCATAGGCGATAGCGAAATGATGCTCTAGCCCTTCGTCGATCACGGTTTGACAGAATTCTTTGGTCGGTGTTGTGAATTTCGCCACCCCAGATGTTCCTGTGAAGGCCATGGGCGCCCGGACGAATTCGGCGGCGCCTATAACCAGCTTCAAGTTATTTCGTGCTTGTGACAGCCGCGCCATCGTGAATTTCCCAGGCTTTAACGGGAACTGATGCAGCAGGGGCATTTTCCGGTTTGTGTGGATTGTCGCTTCGGGTGTCGCTTCGGGGTCAGCCATCGATAAAGGCGCGAGACCGCAATGCCAGAAAACGCCGGTGTTGTCGTTGAAATCGAGATCGACAAGGTCAGACATCCAGACAGGTTCTTGCGCAAGCTCCTGCAATAACAGCGCTGAAAGGGACCCGTATACGTCAGCTTCACAAGCGCTTGGCGTTTTACGCTGGTTCATCATCGCCATGGGGCCGCACGCCGCGCAGCCATATTCGGTGAATGTTTCCGGCCAGCACCGAACCGCCAAGCCGCTGGCGCCCGTGTCTTTTTGAATATCTTCAAGCGCGCAATATAATCGGAAGCTTCTGTCGAGTTGTTCCTGGTCTACCGCATCCAATCCCGTAAGGTCTGAACCGACGGCCAGTTTTATGTCGTCGACCCGAGAGCTGTCGGCGGCGCGTGCGCGTCCAAACGCCTCATTCAGCGGCAATGCTGTGATACTGACGCCAAACCGTGCGCGTAATTCGTTGTCGTCATAGCTGCACGTGTCGAACCCTGCCGGATGTTCGCCCAGTACCGTGATCGACGATCCTCTTATCGCCTCAACCGCAGAGGTCGCCGTGTTTGCCGCCGCGGTAACTGACGGCGCGGCGCGACTGTCAGGTCTACGCGGGCTGACGGCTAGTGATTTCAGCGATTCGGCGATGCCTTTTTGCTCGGGATCAGCGTAGAGCCAGCCATGGCTGATATCCGCTTTTCCGAGCGCGTGAGCTGCCAGATTGAGGCCGCAAAAGGCGTTCAGGCGCAATCGGCCGCCGGCCCGCGGTTCAGGTAAGGCCCAGATGGCGACAGGCGCGCCCGCGTCGCGGGCGAGTTCAACGGTCATTGTCGCATCTGTGAACGTCACCTGGATTATTAACAGAGCGTCGATCTGGCCGCCGGTCTTTATTTCACCCACCGCTTGTTCCGCTGCTTCTGCATCATAGAGCAGCGTTCGCGGGCCCACGGTTTTGATGTTCGCTGCGTCAAGCGTCGCGAACGCAGCCGCCAATTTCTCCTCAGCATAAGGAACGTCAAACGTCGGACGCCCCAGCGCTGCAACGCCAAATGTTAAACCCATTGCATTACCTCCAAATCAAGCGTTGCGTCGTTTTGCCGGTACATTGCTGCGTATCGCAAATTGATCGTGGTCAAGCGTATCGCTCCATTATGCTTGCTCGTGCAAGAAAGCGTCGAGTTCGGTTCGGGTGGGGGCGCCAAGCCGCCCGCCAGGCCGCGTTACTTTTATCGCTGCAGCGCCGTTGGCGAACCGAACAGCTTGGGTTTCGTCTTCGCCTTCAGCAATCGCCAGAGCAAAGGCGCCATGCCAGATATCGCCAGCGCCCAGCGTGTCGACAGGCGTCACTGAAAAAGCCGGCGTGTGCTGGTATCCTGCGCCAGAGAAAACATGAACGCCATTGGCTCCGTCCGTGACGCAGCACCAAGCGCCAAAGCGGTCGAAAATTTTCGCCGACGCGGCGCGCAAGTCTTCTGTCCTTGCAAACCCTGCGGCCGCCTCCGCCGAGAACGCCAAATGCGTCGCCTGGCCGAGAAGTCCTTCGTGAAGCTGATCCGGCTTATCCACATCTACGACCCTTGGCATTCCGGTTTCACGCGCGATGGAAAAAACTTTTTCGCCACCGTCTGGCCAGCGTGTGTCCGCCAGCGCCACGTCAAAAGAGAGGCCCGCCTGACCGTTAAGCCAGTCCGGCTCGAAAGGGGTTTCCTCATCGAAGTAATTTATGATCATGCGATCCCCGTTTGCCGCAACAGAGACCGCAGACAGTGAGGATCGTCGACCTGGAAAACACTTCGCCAATGTGCAATCGACGCCTTCACTACGAAGATCTTCAAGGATGATTTGCGCTGTCTGATCATCTCCGAGACGAGTAGCCAACATCGCGTTCCCACCGAGCCGCTGAACAGCGACTGCGGCGTTTGCAGCCGGTCCGCCCCCGACAATTTCGAATTTCTCAGCCGAGTATTTTACCGCCTGCCGAGGTGTTTGATCGACATAAAACACATAGTCGACAACAGCTTGGCCAACGCAAAGAACGCGCGCCATCTCAACAGTGATCCGCGCTAGAATTATCAATATGGCGGGTCAGCATCTGCTTCCAGCGCCGTCGATACGATCGCGCAAAATCAGGTACATAAAATATATCTGTGTTCAAATCAAAAGTCATATATCTTATATATGAATTTTCCCCGTGGAAGCCGGTGGGTGTGAGTTCAGAGCGACGACCGCTAATTCAACGAAACGGCGTAGTGATGGGCGTCTGTCAGATAGAAAGACCGACGCAACTCCACCGGTGCACGATTTACGTCGAGCGCCAAACGTTCAACACAAAGGAGAGGTTCGCCAGCGCCGGTTCGAAGCCGTCGTGCAATCTGCGCGGTTGCGGCGGTCGCTCTTATACTCTCTTCGGCTGCATTGATGGATACGCCGTATTCAGATTGATAAAGAGTATAAAGCGTGTTGGGCAACGGCTGGAAACCGTCGAGATTTGGAAACTTCTCGGCTGCGAGCGAAATGGTCTCGTGGAGTATCGGTTGATCATCGACATATCGCGTACGATCAATTTCGAAGATTTCCGCACCGCTATCTAATTGCAACGTACGCGCTTCGACCGGTTTTGCGCGCCGAAGCTTGATCACGGAATGTTTGCAAGTCGGCAATGCGCGATCACCGGATTCGCCGCACAATCTAAAAAATCGGAATTGGGCGCTCTCTTGCGTGTGCTTGGCGACGAAGGTGCCTTTTCCCTGTCTGCGCTCCACAAGGTTGTCATTGGCGAGCGAGTCGAGCGCTTTCCTGACCGTTCCCTGACTGACGCCCAATTCGTCCGCCAGCGCTTGTTCGCTCGGCAGCACTTCAGCCGGTCGCCATGCTCCCGATGAAATACGCGCCAGAAACAAGTCTCGAACCTGCTGATAAAGCGGCCTTGAACCCGGCCTCTCTGCATGTCTTGCCACCAGTTGCATGCGCCCCGATTGTAACCCTTTTTTGATTCCGGTTGATCGATTAATTATAATATATATAAGACATGATTTACAATGCCGGTCCAGAATTTGGCTGACTGGATGGTTCTTTTGCGGACTTGCTCGGTGTTCCCGGCAATTTGCGCGGCGGTCTCCTTCTGAATGGCCGTTCCAAGCCGGATGATGAGCGTGCCCCCGAACTCCAACCTCAGCCGGAGGAAATAAGATGTCCGTACCGCAACTATTGGTGCATAGCCGAAAAGATAATGTTGGCGTGGTGGTTGTGGAAGGGTTAAAGGCTGGCGCAGAGATGCTCTGTGTCGTGACTGAAGACGACACAGACTTTACCATGATGGCGAAAGAAGATGTACCGATTGGCCACAAAATCGCGCTTGACGATTTGGCGCAGGGCGACACCGTTATTAAGTATGGCGAAGATATCGGCAAAATGGTGAACGCCGCTGATAAGGGCGCCCATGTTCATGTCCATAATCTGAAGACAAAACGCTGGTAGGGGAGACGCGTATGGCGATTGCGGAAACATTTCTTGGCTATCGGCGCGAGAACGAGCGTGTCGGTGTCCGAAATCATGTCGTCATTTTGCCTGTCGACGATATTTCCAATGCGGCGGCTGAGGCGGTCGCCAATAACATCAAGGGGACATTGGCGCTTCCCCATGCCTATGGAAGGCTGCAGTTTGGTGAAGATCTTGAACTGTTTTTTCGAACGATGATTGGTACCGGCGCCAATCCGAATGTCGCCGCATGTGTCGTCATTGGTATTGAGCCGGGATGGACGAACAAAATTGTTGATGGGATTGCGGCGACTGGGAAACCGGTGGCCGGCTTTGCGATTGAACAAAACGGCGATATCGCCACGATCGCAGCGGCGTCACGTCAAGCGAAGGAATATGTCCACTGGGCGAGCGAGCTGCAGCGTGAGCCATGTCCAGTCGATGATTTGTGGGTGTCGACAAAATGCGGCGAGTCCGACACGACGTCTGGATGCGGCGCGAATCCTGCGGTCGGTAACATGTATGACAAACTCATCCCGAAAGGAATTTACGGGGTGTTTGGCGAAACCTCCGAACTCACTGGCGCGGAGCATTTGTGCAAGGCTCGTGCAGCGACGCAAGAGGCCGGTGAAAAGTTCATGCGAACCTTTCAGGCCTACCAGGACGAGGTGATTGAACCATTCAAGACCTCCGACCTGGCCGACAGCCAACCGACCAAAGGAAACATCGAAGGCGGATTGTCGACCATCGAAGAGAAAGCGATGGGCAATCTGGAAAAGATCGGCCGGGAAGTCTCCTATATTGATGTATTGGAACCCGCTGAAGCGCCATCTAAAGGTCCGGGCATGTATTTTATGGATACGTCGTCTGCGGCGGCGGAATGCGTTACGCTGATGGCTGCTGCTGGATTTACGGTCCATACGTTCCCGACGGGTCAGGGGAATATAATCGGTCACCCGATATTGCCAGTGATTAAGCTCACCGCTAATCCACGAACAATCCGAACCATGTCAGAGCATATTGATTTGGACGTTTCCGGGATATTGCGTCGGGACATGACAATGAGCGCCGCCGGTGATGCGCTGTGCGATATGATTGTCAGAACAGCGAATGGCCGCGCGACAGCGGCGGAAGCCCTTGGCCACCGGGAATTCGTGTTGACGAAGCTCTATCGAAGCGCCTGATTGTAAACTCCGGCCAGACGGTTTTTCGAATGCCTGACGTGACCCTTACGCCCGATGAGGCGCTAACGCTTGTGAGCGCCGCCCTGGTGGCCGCCGGCGCTTCTCAATCAAATGCTGACGCAACCGCGCGCGCGCTCGTCAATGCGGAAATCGACGGGCAGCGCGGACATGGGCTGACACGCACGTCCTCATACGCCGCGCAAGCGGCATCGGGCAAAGTCAATGGCGTTGCGGTCCCGAAACTGACTGAAGTTTCTCCAGCACTGTCGCGGATAGATGCGGATTACGGGTTCGCTTATCCGGCGATCAATCTAGCGATCGACGATCTTTCGATTCGGGCAAAGCGTCAGGGAATTGCCGCATGCGCGATATTCCGTTCCCATCACTTCGGACAGGCGGGCGCTCATGTGGAACGTTTGGCGAAACATGGTCTGATCGGGCTATTATTCGGCAATTCACCCAAAGCGATAGCCTTTTGGGGATCGGCGCAGCCGGCGCTTGGTACAAATCCAGTCGCATTCGCTGCGCCAGTCAAAGGGGCGTCGCCGGTTGTAATCGATCTGGCGTTGTCCGTCGCGGCGCGCGGCAAAATTCTCGCCGCGCAAAAAGAGGGCGATCCTATTCCGGAAGGGTGGGCTTTTGACATACATGGCGAGCCGACGACAAATGCGGACGCTGCGCTAGCGGGTTCCATGGCGCCGCTTGGCGGCGCAAAGGGCGCTGCATTAGCGCTAATGGTGGAGATTCTCGCGGCGGCCTTGACCGGCGGAAATTTTGGTTTCGAGGCCAGCTCATTGTTTTCATCGGAGGGTGATGCGCCAGCGCTCGGTCACGTTCTCGTCGCTGTCGATCCCGACGGAATTTCGAGCGACGCCTATTGGGATCGGATGGCGACATTAGTCGGCGCAATCAACGATACGCCCGGCGCCCGCCTGCCCGGACGACGCCGGATCGAAAATCGCTCGAACGTCGAAAAAGAAGGGCTGACAATTTCCCAAGCGCTGCATCAAGAGATCCTTCAGCTCGCTGGTGTCGTCTCGTGACGACCGCCCCAAGCGATATGATTGGCGATCTCCGACGTCGCGTTGGCGTTGTCGCGCCCGGCTTACTCATCGCATTCACAATTGCTGCAGCAAGCCGGTTTGTTTCTGATCATTATGGCGCGCCGGCGATGCTTTTTGCTTTGCTCATTGGAATGGCGTTTCACTTTTTGACTGAGGACGACAAATGTGCGCCGGGCGTCGACTTTGTCTCTGGGCGATTATTGCGTATCGGCGTCGCATTACTCGGCGTTCGCGTCTCCTTCGATCAACTTCTCAGTCTAGGCGCAAAGCCACTCTTGATGACGCCCTTCCTTATTGGAGGCACTATTTGCGTTGGGCTGATACTTGCGCATTTTTTATCGCGCCCGAAGACCTTCGGTATACTGACAGGTGGGGCCGTCGCGATTTGCGGCGCGTCGGCGGCGCTCGCTATTTCCGCCGCCATGTCCAACGATCGCAATCGCGAGCGAGACACACTCTTTACGGTCATTGCCGTCACCTCCCTTTCAACGGTCGCAATGGTGCTTTATCCAATTCTCTTCACCGCTTTTGGTCTCGATGACCAGCAAATCGGCGTTTTGATCGGCGCAACGATCCATGATGTGGCGCAGGTTGTCGGCGCCGGCTACGCTGTCTCCGATGAAGCCGGTGACGCAGCGACGTATGTGAAGCTCTTGCGTGTGGCGTTTTTGCCAATTGTCGTCCTTGTCGTTGCTGCTGCGTTCCACAACCGCGCTGATGGTTCAGGCGGCGCGCCGTTCCCCTGGTTCGCGCTCGCTTTCGCGGCGCTTCTAGCGGCGAACAGTTTCGGCCTTATTCCTGAAAACGCACGCGTCGCGATGGAGTGGACGTCACGCTGGTTTTTGATCGCGGCGATTGCGGCGCTTGGAATCAAAACCTCGCTAAAGGCCATGGTTGATCTCGGGCCAAGGCATTTTGGCATCGTCGTTGGCGAGACGGCATTTCTGTTTGCGGCGGCCTGCGCCATCGTGATGTTTTTGTAGGAAATGACTATGGCGGAAATAATTGTTTCTGAATTTATGGATGAAACAATCGCGCGAGAGGCTTTCGGTGGGCGCGATCTCTTGTTCGACCCCGAATTGGTCAATGAACCGGATCGGCTATTAGCTGAGATTGGGCCGGCGAGGGCGCTTATTGTTCGTAATCGAACGCAGGTGCGCGGCGCATTGCTTGAAGCGGCTGAAAACTTGAAAGTTGTTGGCCGGCTGGGCGTCGGACTGGAAAATATCGATATGGAGGCGTGCCGTGACAAAGGCGTTGCGGTTCGGCCTGCCACGGGCGCTAACGTTACCTCTGTCGCCGAATATGTTGTGACTGCCGCGCTGATATTGCTGCGCGGCGCCTGGACCTCCAGTCAGCAGGTCGTGGATGGTAAGTGGCCGCGAAATGCGCTGATCGGCGGCGAAGTTTCCGGAAAAGTGCTGGGGCTTGTCGGGTTTGGCGCGATTGCGCAAGCAGCAGCGAAACGGGCGCAAGCGCTCGGCATGTCCGTGCTGGCCCATGACCCATTTCTCGCGCCAGATCATGCCGCCTGGACGAACGCGACGTCTGCATCGCTGGACAAGATATTGATCGCATCTGACGTCATCAGTCTTCATACGCCGCTAACTGACCAAACCCGCGGAATGATCGGTTCGTTCGCATTTGCGAAAATGAAAGATACAGCGGTCGTCATTAATACGGCGCGCGGCGGCGTAATCGATGAAGATGCTCTGGTTGCAGCATTGAAGGATGGTCACATTGCCGGCGCGGCGCTCGACGTATTCGCCGACGAACCAATGACAAGCCAAATTGGCGAAAAATTCGCCGGACTACCCAACGTTATTCTCACGCCACATATCGCCGGCGTGACAACGGAGTCAAACCTCCGTGTCAGCGCGGTCACAGTTGCGAACGTATTGGAAGTTTTAAATCAAAATTAATCTGTCACCAGAACAATTTTTCCAGTGGCTTTGCGCCCTTCCAATAATTGAAGGCCTTTTTTCGCATCCTCCATTGGAAAAGTTGCCGTTATCCGCGGTTTGATCTTTCCTTCGTTGTAGAGGGAAAAAAGTTCGGAAACATATTGCGCATTTAGATCAGGCGATCTCATCGTAAACGCCCCCCAGAAGACACCGATAATCTGCACGCTCTTCAATAGAGTCAAATTCAAGGGGATGGATGGAATGCCGGCGGGAAAGCCGATAACCAGATAACGCCCTTCCCAGGCCATGGCGCGCAAGGCCGGCTCAGCATAATCGCCGCCGACCGCATCATAAACGACATTGGCGCCTTCGCCGCCACAGAGCGTTTTGATCTCCGTTGAGAGGGCTTTTTGTTGCGCGCGGTCAAGTTCGCCGGTCGGATAAATCAATGTCTCATCGGCGCCGAGTTCTTTGCAGAACGCCGCTTTCTCGGCGGAGGAAACCCCGCCAACGACCCTTGCCCCCATTGCTTTGCCCAGTTCGATCGACGCGGCGCCGACGCCGCCCGCAGCGCCGAGAATGAACAGTGCATCGCCGGACTTTAATTCGCCGCGATCGCGCAATGCGTAATATGAGGTGCCGTAGGTCAACATGAAGCCCGCCGCTTCATCAAACGGCATGGTGTCCGGGATAGCGTTCGCCTGGTTCGCATTTGCAACAAAATGCGTAGCGAAGCCGCCATTAACGCCGCCCGCCATGACCCGGTCACCGACTGAAAACTGGGTCACCCCGTCGCCAACCGCCTCAACGACGCCGGCGACCTCGCCGCCGGGGGCGAATGGGCGCGGCGGTTTGAATTGATACAAATCCCGAATGATCAGGGTATCCGGAAAGTTCACGCCTGCCGCTTTCACGGCGATACGGATTTGGCCAGGACCAGGCTCCGGCGTTTCTGTTTCAGTCCACTTCAACTGCTCCGGCCCGCCGGGTTCATGGCTCATCATGGCTTTCATTGTTATTTTCAGCATCCTTATTGCGTCGTCACTTTGTTCACTCTACGCAGTCTGACGTTCCTGACAATCCGCCATGCGCAGCTCAGGTCGATATTACTGCGCCTTTTAACGGAGTGAAACGCTGACAATGACGACGAGCCATCCGAAAACGGAGTCAACCCGGTACCGTTACTACGTGCTCGGAATGCTGACCATTGTTTATACGTTCAATTTCGTTGACCGGCAACTGATCGCAATTCTCTCGCCCGCTATTCAAGAAGAGCTTGGGCTGTCAGATACCACATTGGGCCTCTTGAAAGGTTTTGCGTTTGCGTTGCTTTACTCGGTTCTGGGTATTCCAATTGCATGGCTGGCCGATCGCTGGAATCGCATTTCAATTATCTCAATCGCGCTAGCTGTGTGGTCTGGCTTTACAGCACTATCTGGATTAGCCGCGAATACGGTGCAGCTGGCGATCGCGCGCGTCGGCGTTGGCGTTGGCGAGGCGGGATGTTCGCCGCCGGCGCACTCTGTCATTTCCGACTATTTTTCCAAGGAGGAACGGGCAAGCGCAATTTCTATTTATTCGCTAGGCATTCCTTTCGGGCAGATGTTCGCCTTTCTTGCCGGCGGCTGGGTTTTAGAAAACTTGGGTTGGCGAAACGCATTCTTTATTGTGGGTATCCCCGGTGTTTTGCTTGCTGTTCTGGTGAAACTCACGCTGCGTGAGCCAATGCGTGGGGCGCAAGAAACCGACGCCCCTGCCTTGGATGCGAAAATTGATTATCGAAAAGGTCTCAAACAGTTACTCTCCATACCGAGCTATTGGGGGGTTATCGTCGGAACCACATTCGCGTCATTAACCGGCTACGGAACGGCGCTTTGGATCGTCGATTTTTATCGTCGCACTTTTGAACTTTCCTATACGGAAATTACCGTGCCGCTCGCGTTCCTAAACGGCGTAATTTATGGTGTCGGCACCTATATGGGCGGATACCTCACGGACCGGTTCGGCAAATCAAACAAGGCGGTGTACGCGTTGTTTCCGGGGATTGCGATGGCGATCACCATTCCCTTCGGCTGGGCGAGCGTGTGGGCGCCGACGCCAGTCCTGTCATTCAGCGCCGCCGCATTTTTTCTGTTTTGCATCGGGATCTATCTCGGCCCCTCATTCGCCTTGGCTCAAACGCTTGCGCCCGTGCGCTTACGGGCATTCTCGACGGCGTTTCTGTTTCTTGTGCTGAATCTGGTTGCGCTCAGCCTTGGTCCATTTTGGGTAGGGGCCTTATCAGACAGTTTTGCCGGCGCCGTAGGAGAGATTCGCGGTCTTCAATATGCAATGACAACGCTGGCGATTTTCAGCCTGTGTTCCGCTGCTGCATATTGGTGGACGTCGAAACGACTACCGGCTGATTGGCAAGCTGCAAATGAGGAGGATACGCCGTGAGTAAAGCAACGAAAAAGACAACCGGCGCCGTAACTGTTCCCACGGGTGCAAGCGTGACAGCGTTCATCAACGCGGTTGAAAACGAAAAGCGAAAAACCGACGCCAAAGCGCTCCTAAAAATTATGAAGGATGTAACGGGTGAAAAGCCCGCCATGTGGGGGCCGTCAATTATTGGGTTTGGTCAGTATCACTACAAATATGAGAGCGGCAGGGAGGGGGATATGCTCAATGTCGGATTTTCTCCCCGCAAGGCCAATATGGTCCTCTATGTAATGGGATCGATTGCGGACGACGATCCATTGCGTGATCAGCTTGGAAAGTACAAAACCGGTCGCGCCTGTCTCTACGTTAACAAACTGGAAGACGTGTCGATGCCGGTGTTGAAGAGGCTAATAAAGAAGTCTTACACTGCGACGAAGAAAAAGTACAGCGTTCGATAGTAGACTGGCGCAACTCTGGCCGAAAGAGTGATCCGATGACAGATAAATTGGCGCTGGAGTTCATCGTGATCGTTCTACCGGCCGTGTTGCTGGCTGGTTTCGTGACTTTTCTCAATCGACGCCGGTTTCAACGAGGCGTGTTGCAATCGGTCGTGGCGGCTGGAATGTCTATTTTTCTAGCGGCCGCAATTGGCGCTGGTATCACGTGGATCACGTTACAGGTTGCGAATAACGAGGTCGCAGCTTGTGAGGAGGCGTTGCGAAACGGCGCGATGCTATATGACTGTGAGGACGCCGGGCTATTCGTTGCGTATCCGTTCTTGAGTTCCGTCCTGGCGTTTGTGATCTCATTACTGGTAGGTGTTGCTCTCACTCTAAGAGCGTTTCTGAGACGGAGGCGATCATGAGCTTTTTAGTATATCTGTATTTCGACGGTGACTGCGAAGAAGCGTTTGCATTCTACAAAACTGTTTTTGGCGGAGAATACGAAGCCATGCTGCGCTTTGCCGATGGACCACCGGATTTAGGCGTGCCCGATGAAGCGAACGACCTGATTATGCACGTTACGCTCAAAGTAGGCGACGCGGTGCTGCATGGGTCAGACACGCTGCCAGATACCCCGTTCAGCAAAGGGACAAATTTTGCTGTTTCCCACCGACCGCAGTCGCGCGAAGATGCCGACCGAAAATTCGCCGCCTTGAGCGAGGGCGGCGTCATTTCAATGGACATGCAGGAGGTCTTCTGGGGATCCTATTTTGGCATGTGTACAGACCGGTTCGGCGTCCAGTGGATGCTCAATATGGATCTCCTCGGTCGCAGCTGACCTTTATAATTCGACCTCAAAGGTAAGACCCGCATTTGTGCGTAATCGTTCGATCAAAGGTGATCCGAGCGCTGCGGCGGCCGACCAAACGCCGCCTGCTGTATCGGTTTTATCCTTGATCAGACACAGCGCCGCTTCGGTGATCATTTTTGACGTGGAGCCGTATCCTGGATCCCGGTCGCCCGTGACCCCCACCTTGATAGCGTCTCCGGCCTCCGTCGTTCCAAGGAAAAGCACGTCATAGAAACCGTTTTCGCGTTCTTCTTTGCTGGGTCCTTCGCCCGGTTTCGGCGCATCGTCTCCCAACATTGATGTGTCATTAGCGACGGCGTTCGCAGCAGCTTCGCCCTGTTCACCCTTTCCGGTGATCATCATCTCTGAATACGCAAAATCCTCGCCATATGGATGGCCGAGCAAAAAGTTCGATCGGTGTACGTTTTTCGTATTGATTGGCGCCATGACAAATGGCGCAAGCCAAACCCCAACCGCATCATCATATTTAGGTTTTGATCCGGATGGTTGCTTGGGACCCTGAAATCCAGGCGTCAAAGCAAATGGGTTTTTCAACAGTTCCACGAGCGCCGGATCGCTGAATGCGGCGGACATGGTTGCTTTGAAGCTTGCCGCAGTGCCGCCTGAAAACGTTCCCTTCATTTTGCGCACAAGCCCTTTGACTTCTTTGCATGGTGCGCCAAATTTTTGTTTGGCTTTTTCCTGAAGATAATAGACCCCAAGATCAAACGGGATTGAATCAAAGCCACAAGAGATTACGATCCGCGCGCCGGAGGCTTTGGCTTTGTCCTCTTGTTCGTCAATGACTTTGCGGATCCAAGCCGGTTCTCCGCACAAATCCACGTAATCCGCGCCAGTTTCGGCGCAAATTTCGGTTAGTTCATTACCATAGAGCTGATACGGGCCGACTGTCGTCAAGATGACTTTGGCGTCTTTTGCAACATCACGAAGGGCGTCCTTGTCTGATGCGTCGGCGACAAGAAGGGGCGTTGATTTGGGCGCGCCGATCTCGTCGCGCACCGACTCGAGTTTTTCA
>JBCDAD010000044.1:0-18424 GCA_039186325.1 Pseudomonadota bacterium
GATCAATCCCGTAGGCGCTGTATCATCGGGCCTGGAGGTGCTGGACGATGCGGAGATGGATCAGACCATGCAGGACGCCGCCATGGACCTCATTCGCACGGGGGCCAGTAAAGCGATCGCATTGCTCACATATGCCCGCCTTGCCTACGGCGCCGCTGGCGGTTTCGGTGCTCAGATCAATCTGGATGACGCAAAAAAAGCGATGGAGGGGGTGTTTGCGAGCGCAAAGGCTGACCTCGAATGGCGGATCGGCGAGGGGTATGGACCCAAGGAGAACGTCAAAACGTTGCTGATACTCGGCCACGCGGCGTCTGAAAGCGTTCCGCGCGGCGGCGTTGTCCGCATCGAAGGCGATATTGCCAATTTTCGGATCGAGGCGACCGGGAAAAAAGTCCTGCTGCAGGATGATTTCGTCAGGGCCCTTGGCGGCGATTCATCAGACCTAACGCCGAAATTTTCCCCGGCATTTATCGTTTCAAAGCTCGCCAAAGAAGCCGGGGCGCGTGTTCGAGCCCGCCTGGATGGTGAAATGGCCATATTCGAAGCGAATTTTCCGGAATAACGCACGCATCCAGCCGCCAAATTAACGTTGGGCTAACGCTGTTCGCCGAGGGTGATCAGGTTGAGCGCAAGGGCGAGATTCCCAAATAGGCGGGTGCGATATGGCGAAACAGACAACCATCCTCATCATCGATGATTCTGAGACAATCCGGGAAATTACGATCCGTATTGTGGAAGATCTGGGTTTTGAGGCGATCGCGGCCGCCACCGCGAGCGAGGCCTTGGAAATCTGTAAAGACAAGTCGCCGAACCTTGTCCTCCTTGACTGGGATCTGCCGAAGCTCACCGCACTGGATTTTCTTAAAGGCGCTGCTGCGCTTGATGAGAACGATCGACCGGAAATCGTTCTTTGCGCAACGGAAAACGATCATCAGCAATTCACACTCGCCAAAGCCGCGGGCGCCGCGCATCACATTCTGAAGCCGTTTGACAAGCAAGCGGTGGCCGCGAAGTTCAAAGAAATCGGTCTTTTGAAATCCAAGCCGGCCGGTCAATCAAGCGCCGTTGCATAATCGTTATCGACACGAGCAGGGATAACGGATAGGCGGGCGTTCACGTTTCGAATATGGCGCCGGCGAGGCGCTGACCGGAGAAGCCCCACGCTGATGCCTATTGTCCAGTTAATTGTTCTCGCAATTATTCAGGGTGTCACCGAGTTCATTCCGGTGTCCTCATCCGCGCATCTAGTTCTCGCGCCTCTTGCGGTGGAAGGCTGGCAGGATCAAGGGCCGCTAATTGACATTGCGGCCCATGTCGGATCGCTTTTTGCGGTGCTTGTATATTTCCGCACCGAGACGGCAATGCTTGTCAGAGGCGCTTTCGACGTTTTGAAATTTCAGGCGAGCCCGGAGCGCAAGCTCTTCCTGTTCATCGCCAGCGCGACCATACCATTGCTCGCCTTTGCGGCGATCCTGGTGTCGCTCGATGTGATCAACCACCTGCGCTCGCCAGTTGTTATCGGTTGGGCGAGCATCATTTTCGGCATATTGCTGTGGCATGCGGACCGGGCGCCGACCACAAAGGCCGGCCTGGAGCGAATCGGCTTTGGCGAGGCGATGGCGATTGGCGCCGCGCAAATGCTGGCGTTGATCCCTGGCGTTTCAAGATCCGGCGTCACGATGACCGCCGCGCGTTACCTTGGCTGGACACGAGAAGAATCTGCGCGCTTTTCCATGTTGCTCGCGATCCCGACAATTAGCGCCCTTGGCCTTTTCGCCGGTATTGATCTGGCGCAAGACGGAGCTGAAGCGACCATGGCCGCGGCGGCGATCGTGGCCGTTTTGTCATT
The DNA here is from genome assembly GCA_039186325.1 of Pseudomonadota bacterium. Taxonomy (GTDB): domain Bacteria; phylum Pseudomonadota; class Alphaproteobacteria; order Caulobacterales; family Parvularculaceae; genus Hyphococcus. The sequence continues at coordinate 1,850 of JBCDAD010000044.1, forward strand.
CGCCGCAGCGCTCGCGACCATCGCCATTTTTATGCGATTGACCCGGTCAATCAGTTTTACGCCCTTTGTTATCTACCGGGTGCTTTTGGGTGCAGCGCTTCTCCTATTTGCGGGAATGGCGGCGACAGGTTAGACCCGCGGCTATTCTTGCGTGCAAGGGGATGTCGCACCACCATGAGCCAATCGAATACTGGGCCGACGGGTCCAGTCGAATTTCATCAGTTGTTCGCTGTTTCGGTTTTGGAAACGCGCCTTGCGGATGCGAAAAATCTTAACGCCCAACTCTTGCAGGTCATAACAGCCCAAAAAAACCAGTCGGCAGGGATGCAACGCTCCAATATAAATGGCTGGCATTCCACAACCGATATGTTGCGCTGGGGCGGGGAGGCGGCGAAGTCACTGGCAATTGCTATGTTGCAAACCGTTGGCGCCTATACCCGGGATGTGGGTATGCGCGACGGGCAGGCGCGGTTTGAAATGGCGATGGATATGTGGGCGAATGTGTCGCCGCGCGGCGCCGCCAATCAGTTCCACGCCCACGCAGGCGCCTTGTGGTCGGGCGTTTATTATGTGGATGACGGCGGTGATTCGACAGCGTCACTCGTCTTACTGGATCCAAACTTTCCGACCAATCGGATGTATGCGCCTGATCTTCAGGCAACGGGCCCATCGGGCGAGAGTTATCCGTCACAACGCGAATTTTCGCCGGAACCGGGCAAGCTGATCATTTTTCCGTCCTGGCTCACGCACGGCGTTAAACCTCATCAAGGTGCGCGCGAACGGGTGTCGATAGCGATGAACGTTATGGCGTTGCCTTTAAAACCGACCAATGGGCCGAGATAATACCGTAACCCAAAGCCGCCGCACCAATGCCGTAATTCTTCCTGAATAGGTCTATACGGATGAATGCTTGACGGTTTTTATGAAAACGATGGATGCAATGAATAATAAGTCAGTCGTCTCCGCCGATGGAGTGCGGCGCGCTGCAGAGCGCCTGCGTGGCGTCGCCATGCGCACGCCGCTTATCGAAAATCAATTGCTTAATGAGCGTATTGGCGCGCGTGTTTTGCTAAAGGCGGAGTCGTTGCAGCATTGCGGATCATTTAAGTTCCGAGGTGCTTATACTTTTATCTCCCGATTGGGCGCGCATGATTTGAAACGTGGCGTCATCGCCTGGTCCTCAGGAAATCATGGCCAGGCTGTCGCGCGCGCCGCTAGGCTCTTTGGCGTAAAAGCCGTGATCGTTATGCCGGAAGACGCGCCGCTGACGAAGCGCCAAGGCGTTGAGCGTGACGGCGCAACAATCGTAACTTATGATCGGTACAAAGACGACAGAGAGGCGATCGCGCGTGAAATAGCCGAGCGCGAGGGATATATAATCGCGCCGTCATTTGATCACCCCGATATTATCGAAGGGCAGGGAACGACAGCGCTGGAAGCAGCGGAAGGCGCGTCAAGGCAGGGGCTGTCATTTGATGCATTTGTTGTCTGCTGCGGTGGCGGGGGTCTGACAGCCGGATGCGCAACGATCCTCAAAGATATGACCCCCGACGCCGACATACTGATCGTTGAACCGGAAGGTTTCGATGAAACCCTCGCTTCTATTCGAACTGGCGAGCGCCAAGCTGCTGATGTCAGCCAGCATACGCTTTGCGACGCGCTCGCAACGCCGACACCGGGCCAGTTGACCCTGGAGATTATGCGAAATCATGTCTCCGGCGGCGCGGCGGTCAGCGACCAGGAAACCATGGCGGCAATGCGATTTGCATTCCAACATCTTCGGATCATTTTGGAGCCCGGCGGCGCCGTCGCCTTAGCCGCGCTATTGGCGAAAAAACTGGAATTCTGCGGCGACACTGTTTGCGTCACGCTATCGGGCGGCAATGTTGACTCATCGCTATTTCGTGAAGTGCTGCGAGAAAAATAATACATTAAAACAATGGCTTGTGGCATTTTATGGTTTTGCACAGCACGCTGTGTTGTCATTGAAATGTTACAATATATTCTTACATCTATCACGCACAAAGCGAGGAAGTCGCCGGACACTGGCGAGCGTCTCGCACCTTAGTGCAGATGTGTAACGAACTGACGGCGCATTCACCCTTTGATAGCGACTGTCGGCCAAAATGAGCGATATTTTCGCAAAGGCAAAAGAGTTTCATGGCGGACAACAAAAATACTCAACTCGATGATTTCGCAGACAGAAAACCTGTGTCCGCCCGCGAATTGGCTGAGCTCGGCGGACGGAAGTTGGTCTATGTTCGCACTGTTATTGCGCGTGACGTAATGGACGATCTTGTTGACGAGGATGGCGACGGCGCCTTTGAAATCGAAGAGGATGCAACGCTCTACTCAGTGCATTCCGCGGACGGTTCACGCATCGCGTTGGTCGGTGATCGCGATCTCGCCTTCGCCGCCGCTCGCCAGCATGAAATGAACCCGGTCAGCGTTCACTAAACCATAGCGGCTATTTATGAGCCCTTGAATTTTTGAGCGCCTACTATTGGCGGGCGTCTCGCGAAACAGCCATTCCAGAATATGTTTTTCTACGCCGCGTCCGACGTCTGATCATGCGCAATGATGGCGAAGAGCGCTTCCGGTGTCTCCGCCCCGCGCAATGCGGCTCGTGTTTCCGGATCACGAAAATGCCTTGAGACTTTCGCAAGCGCTTTGAGATGGGCGGCCGTTGCGTTTTCAGGCGCCAACAGAAGAAAAATCAGATCGACAGGTTCTTCGTCTAGTGCTTCAAACTCGACCGGCGCCGCTAATCGCGCAAATAAACCCGTTATCTTGGCGACCGATGCGATTTTGCCGTGAGGGATAGCGACCCCGTCGCCGACGCCTGTCGAACCAAGTTTTTCGCGCTCCGTTACCGCGCTTAATAAATCCGTATCCGGAAGACCAGTCACCTCGGCGGCGCGATCACAAAGCGCACGCAACGCTTCGCGTTTGCAGCCAGCTTTCAAATCGAAAAGTATTCCTTGCGGAGTGACAATATCGTCTAGCGCCATCGTTAACACCACACCAATCCGGCTATCCCAATCGACCGCCGCGAAATACCGAAAACGCGACGCGCGTGTCTATCGGCGCCGTGCGCCATTTGCAAGTCCTGCATTCCTGCTAGGACAATGTTGGATCAATCCAGCCAATATTGCCATCACGCCGCCTGTAAACGATATTTAATCGCCCATGGGCGGCGTTTTTGAACACAAATGCCGGTTGATCGGATAAATCCAATTGCATGACAGCGGACCCGACGGTCATTTCACGCAGCGTTGTTTGGCTCTCTGCGATCACGATTGGATTGACGTCTTCTGCTGCGTCATCACCCTCTTCGTCGTCGCCCGGCGCCTGGAGCAAATAAAAAGACGCCGCTTCCGCCGGTAACGGGTCCTTCCCGTTCGCGTGATGGTTTTTCAATCGACGCTTGTAACGGCGGACCCGTTTTTCCAGTTTTTCCAGACTTTCTTCAAAGGCGCCATAAGCGTCGCCCGCTTCACCGTGGGCCGCAAGAAAAACGCCTGACGCCAGGTGAGCGGTCATCTCGCACTCGATCAGACTTCGACCTTTAGTGAAGGTGACCGATGCTTCGGCACTTCGGTCGAAGTATTTTCTCACACTCTCAGATAATTTTTCTTGGACATGGGACTGTAGGGCGGCGCCTAAATCCATATTTTTTCCACTGACCTGAATGTCCATTGGACCTCCCAGACAATCGCAGCCGCCGACTGCGCATTCTATTGTTATATCGGGCCTTTGGGCGCGGATGCTAGGCGCGGCAGCGGTTTATATCGCATTTTGCCCTAGAGCGCGCCGGCGTTGGACCGACGACGGGATATGCATCGTCTCTCGATATTTCGCAACCGTTCTGCGAGCAATATCAACACCTTCGCCCTTCAAGATTTCAACGATTTTATCATCCGACAGGACGCTCTCACGGGTTTCGGCGTCGACAAGCTCTTTGATGCGATGTCGAACGGCTTCAGCGGAATGCGCCTCGCCGCCTTTTGAAGACGCGATCGAGGCGGTGAAAAAATATTTCAGTTCAAACAGTCCGCGCGGGGTCGCCATATATTTGTTTGAGGTGACCCGCGATACCGTCGATTCGTGCATTTTGATGGCGTCAGCGACGACCTTCAAATTTAGGGGGCGCAGATGCTTGACGCCATAAGCGAGAAATGAGTCCTGCTGCCGCACAATTTCGCTGGCGACTTTCAGGATCGTTCGCGCGCGCTGATCAAGGCTCTTTGAAAGCCATGTCGCATTCGCAAATTGTTCGTTCACAAACGTTTTGTCTTCTTCGGAAGACCGCGCCGTGGAAATCTGCGAGAAATAATGCTGGTTGACCAGAACCCGTGGCAGCGTCCCGTTGTTCAACTCAACATGCCATGTGCCGTCGTCCGCTGGCGTTACAAAGACATCCGGTGATACGACCTGGATCGCGTCGCTTGAGAATGCGTAACCCGGCTTTGGCGTTAGCGTCCGAATTTCGCGGATCATGTCCCGCACGTCTTCTTCGTCAGACTCCGTCGCTTTCATCAAGCCCTTAAGGTCCGATCGCGCCAGGAGTTCGATATTGTCAATAAAGGCCTTCATGGCCGGATCCAGCCGGTCGCGCTCTTTCAACTGAAGGCGCAGGCATTCTTTCATATTGCGCGCGCCGACGCCGCACGGGTCGAAAGATTTTATTAAGTCATGCGCTTTGATGACATCGGATATCTCCGCACCAAGACGTTGGGCGATGATCTCGATTTCTTCGCGCAAATATCCGGCGTCATCGATTAGATCGATCAGATATGCGCCGATGAAAAGAAGCGTTTGATCGCGCGTCGCGAGGGCCAGCTGATTGTTTAAATGTTCCCCCAGCGAGATCTCGGTTTTGATGGTGGAGCCGAACTCGCGGTCTTCACCGTCGAACTGTCGGTTGGCGCCGGCATTGGACCAGTCGTTGACTTGCATGCCGCCGTCAAGGCTGTCACTGGCGCTCAGCGTCCGCGATTCATTATCGTCATCCGTGGTGACAGCGGCGTCGGCGATATGGCCGGGATCAGTGTTTGTGAGCTCGTCCACCGGGCCGGGGACCTCGTCGCCGGCGTCTTTTTCGCCGCGCCGATCCGCCAATGCTTCTTCAGGCGTCTCGCCCCGTTCCAGAAAGGGATTTTCTTCCAGCTGTTGCTCCACGAATTCGCGGAGCTCTAGATTTGAGAACTGCAATAATTTGATCGCCTGCTGCAATTGCGGCGTCATCACCAGTTGTTGTGATTGCCGAAATTCCAGTTTCGGAGCTAACGCCACAACGGCACCCCTTCAAAAAACGCTACATCTGAAAGCCGTCGCCAAGATAGACGCGGCGCACATCCTTGTCGCCGACGATGTCGCCGGGCGCACCTTCGATCAGTACATCGCCTTCGTGAATAATGTATGCACGATCGATAATATCTAGGGTTTCCCGAACGTTATGATCCGTGATGAGGACGCCAAGTCCGCGTTCTTTCAGATGGGTCACCAACTCGCGAATTTCCGCGATGGCGAGCGGATCAATGCCGGCAAAAGGCTCGTCCAACAACATGAAATGGGGCGCAGTCGCTAGCGCTCGCGCGATTTCGACACGGCGTCGCTCACCGCCTGAAAGCGCGAGTGCAGGCGCATCGCGCAAGTGCGTGATATGAAACTCGGTTAACAGATCGTCAATGATCGCTTGTTGTTTGTCCTTGCTGCTTTCGACCAGTTCGACCACTGCGCGAAGGTTCTGCTGTACAGTAAGGCCCCGAAAAATTGAGGCTTCTTGTGGCAGGTAACCGAGGCCCAGGCGTGCGCGCTGATACATCGGCAAATGCGTAACGTCATGACCGTCTATTGCGATCTGGCCGCGATCGGCCGGAATGAGCCCCGTGATCATGTAAAAACATGTGGTTTTACCAGCGCCGTTGGGCCCCAGAAGTCCGACCACTTCGCCGCGATTGACTTTCATTGAAACGCCCCGAACGACCGGACGACGCTTGAATGATTTTCCGAGATTTTCTGCGACCAGCCCGCCGCCGCCTTCCACGACTTTCGGTCGCGGGCGTTTGGCGGACGGTTTCGCCGCTGTTTTTTTTGCCGGACCGATTTTTACGGGCGGTTTTTTCTTGTCGGTCATGATGCGTTCAGTGCTTTCCGCGCGGATGCGTACGATTTTGGTCCATCATGTTGTCAGGACTGCGAATTATCCTGTTCTGCATAAAAAATCCCCCTTATGCGCTCACCCTCCGCAGGTTTGAAGCGCACCTTGCCGGTGTCCACCCAGTAGACCACCGAGCCAGCTGACATGACCTGCTTGCCCTGGGTCAAGAGCACATTGTCTCGCATTGTGATCGTGCGTGCAACGGCGTCATAAACGGCCGTGTCGCCGGTGATCGCTTCAGCGCCGTTTGAATAGCGCACTCGTCCAAACGCCGTGATCTCCTCTACATCGCCATCGTCGGTGATCGAGGCGACAATGCGCGCCGCGGTTAATATTGCTTCGCCTTGAACCACCCGCACATTGCCTGACCAGGTTGCAATATTATCTTCAAATTCTGCGCGATCACCGGTGATATCCACGGGCTCATCACTGGATGCGACCAGCTGGCTGGCCGCCGGTGCGACTGCAGTGATCGCAAAGGTAATGGACAAAGCTATTACACGAATCATTAGTCCGACCTCAAATTAACTTCGGTAATTGAGTCGTCCGCGCTATCTGCGTTTGTAAGCTTCTCCGCCGAGTTAGGATAAATCCGCATACTTACATTCCCCTCAAACACCACTTTGTTCTTGTCATTATAGGCTTGCATTCGGTCCGCTTTAAGGGCGCCCCCATCGCTCGATGACCCGGCGACGCCGGCATCCGCCAAAACCTTTTCCTGTTTGATCTGCACCGTCGCTTCCGGCGCGCGAAGAACGTATGTCTCGTCACCAAAGCGATGTTCCAGTGTGACATTCTCCGTCAACTCCAGGAGGTTGTCTTCCATGTAGTAAACGCCATTTTGTGCGGTCACGACGGACTGTTCGTCCGGACCGCCCTGAACCGCGCGCGGCGATTCCAGCTCCACGACATCGCGATTATCCGGCTTTTGCCGCGCATTTGCGGCCGTCAGGTCAAACGGATTTCCGCGATCATCGACGCCGGCGAAACGCGGGTTCGCCATCTGTAACTCTTCTGTTGCGGCGGCGACGGTTTTGAAGTCATCCAGAAAGGTGGGATCTTCCGTGCTGCTCTGGGTGTTGAACACGAAAGCGGCGATCAGAATGAGCGCCATAATCGGAAGGGCGATGCGCAATCGTCGAACCAAACGCGACCGGGCGGCGGCGGCCTCGCCCGTTGTCCGGGTCTCGCTTGGCAGGGTGTCAAATAGACGGCCGCCCGTCGCAGATTTACCGCGTTGCGGCGTATCGCCTGGAATGGTCTCGGCTGCGCTCATAAGGGTCAGTTAGGCCTGAAAACCTCTAATTCATCGTTTGCGAGGATGCGGTCCGCGATAGCGCTGGCGTCCTCTCTATATAGTTGCGCCCCCGTCGGCTCGCGCGCAAGGGAAACCTTAAAAAACCGTTGATTGCGTCGATCAGGAGTGGGCGAAAATATCGGTTTCGGGCCATCCGGCAAGGTCGAGCGCCGCCCGGGTCGGCAAAAAGTCAAAACACGCCGCCGCAAACTCCTCGCGTCCCGCCCGAACAAGCATCGCCGCCAGTTTCTCTCGTAATTTGTGAAGATACAGAACATCGGACGCCGCATAATCGATCTGCGCGTTGCTCAACTCCTGAGCGCCCCAATCGGAGGATTGCTGTTGTTTGGACATCTCCACGCCGAGAAGCTCGCGGGTCAAATCCTTCAATCCATGGCGGTCTGTATAAGTTCGGCACAACTTTGACGCGACTTTGGTGCAGTAAATCGGTGCGGTGTCTATGTCTAACCAGTGTTTGAACGCCGCGATATCAAACCGGGCGAAGTGAAAGATTTTCAAAATCTTCGGATCTTGCAGCAGCGCTTTTAAATTCGGCGCATCGTAAGTGTTGCGATCAAGCTGAACGAGATGCGCGTCGCCATCCCCGCCGGAAAGCTGAACCACACACAACGGATCGCGATGGGGGATAAGCCCCATGGTTTCACTATCCACGGCGACAACCGGCCCGAGATCTAATCCATCAGGCAAATCATTCTGGTGCAGGTGGTTGGTCATGCCCGTTTACGCTGCTTTCTTTACGACGACAGAGCCGGCCGAGTAGCCGGCGCCAAATCCGCAAATGACGCCAATATCGCCAGGCGCCAAGTCCGCTCTGTGTTTGTGGAATGCAATGATGGAGCCGGCAGATGAGGTGTTCGCATATTCATCAAGGACGACAGGCGCTTCTTCGCGCGACGGGTCCCGGCCCAACACCTTGCGGGAGATGAACTCATTCATTGATAGGTTCGCCTGATGGAGCCAGAAGCGTTTAACTGCATCCGGCGTGAGATCGAGATCCTGTAAATGGCCGGCGATCAGGTTGCTGACCATGGGCACCACTTCCTTGAAGACCTTGCGTCCCTCCTGCAAGAAAAGCTTGTCCGTCGTCGGATTTATTTGTGCGTCAGCCGGTTCGCCTGTTTCGCGCTCGCAGTGATTCATAAATCCGAAGTTGTTGCGGATATTGGTTGAAAACTCGGTTTTTAACCGTGTGCCAAGAATATCCCAAGCTTCCCCGCGCGCGGGTTCGTCCGATCGTTCCAGTATAACGGCTGTAGCGACGTCGCCGAAAATAAAATGGCTGTCGCGATTGCGAAAATTAAGGTGCGCCGTACAGATCTCGGGATTGACCATCAGGATGCGGCGCGCGCCAGCGCGGATCAGACCGAGGCCGGTTTCAATGCCGAACGCCGCGGAGGCGCAGGCGACATTCATATCGAAACCGAAGCCTTCAATGCCCAGAGCGGATTGCACCTCGACGCCCATTGCGGGGTAGCCGCGCTGCATATTGGAGGCGGCGCAAATGACGCCGTCAATGCCGGCGGCGTTAAGGTCTGCATCGCGCATGGCGTCGCGCGCTGCGTTCACGGCGATTTCTGCAAGGAGTGAAACTTCATCATCCGCACGCGGTGCAAAATAAGGTTTCATCCGGTGAATATCGAGAATGCCGTCCTTGTCGATCACGTGGCGGGATTTGATGCCAGACGCTTTTTCCACGAAGTCCGCGGAAGAAGGCTCAAGCGGCGTTATCTCGCCCGCCTCAATCGCCGCTTTGTTCTCGTTGTTATAGAGGCCAACAAATTGATTGAATGAAGCGACCAGTTCTTCGTTTGTGACAGTCTGCGGGGGCGTATAAAGCCCGGTGGCGACAATACGGACATCTGGACCTGCGGCAGGATCGGACATGAGCAGTTTTCTTTTCGATTTTCAGAAACGCGACCTATTTGCGCCGTTCGGCGGCGAAGGGCAACTCCGCGCGCGATCGAACGCCCCTAACGCGCGAATCTTTGAACGGCGCGCCACCGGGGGCAGGCGATTTCGTGATCATTCACCATGCCGACCGCCTGCATAAACGCATAGACAATCACCGGTCCGCAAAATTTAAACCCGCGGGTTTTAAGTTCTTTGGCCATGGCTTCGCTCTGGGGTGATTTCACGTCGTGATCTTTGTAATTCTCTATTTCGTTGATGATCGGCGCCCCGTCGACGAAATCCCATAGGAAATCGCTGAAACTACCCGCACCCGCCTCCATAATGTCAAGATAGGCTTTGGCGTTGCCAATGGCGGCGGCGATTTTGGTCTTGGAGCGAATGATGCCGGCGTCATTCATCAACCGGTCGACTTTCCTCGGCGTGTAGCGGGCGATTTTTTCCGGCGCAAAACCGTCGAACGCCTTTCGGAAGTTATCGCGCTTGTAGAGTATCGTTCGCCAGGAAAGCCCGGCCTGAAATCCGTCCAACATCAGCTTTTCATATAGGGCGCGATCATCATATTCGGGCACGCCCCATTCTTCGTCGTGATACTGACGATATAGAATGTCGTCTGCGGGGGCCCAAAGGCAATGCAGCGTGTTCGCCATATAAGGGCGTTCCTTTCTTGTTTATGCGTCAGGTGTCTTCCAGATAAGATGGCGTAGCAATGGCTACTGATGCGCCATCGCATGTTGGCTGTGCGCCCGCGTCTTTCGCCTTGTCCCAACGATCAAGGCGAATAAGCGCGAGGCCGACGCCGAACGTCTCGCCGATTGTTGACCCCCCCGCTTTTATATCAGCGCCCTTCGCCGGCGCCGCACCGTCGATTTGCGCGATGAGCGTGCGTTTGCGCACGGCGCCTTTGCGCTTCATCCGGCTCGCCACTTCCTGGCCGACAAAACACCCTTTTTTGTAATCAACACCGTTGAGGGCGTCGGCGTTGACGTCCATCGGAAATACACTTTCCGGTTCAAAGTCGACGCCGAATTCCGGAACGCCGAGGGCGATGCGCCGGGTTGAATATGCATCGTCAGAAATTGCGTCCTGTCCAACGACAAGACCCCGCCAACCGAGGTCGGCATGGCGCGGGTCCGGGCCGCCCGTCAGACCGGCTTTCGGCGTCGCGTTCGTGATCACAGCGAGGTCCGGGCGTGGTTCGATCGTTATTTTCGCCCGGAGTTTATAGAGTTTCAGGCGCTTGGCGAAGGTTTCCGCATGTTCGGCGCGTATATCCGCGAAAACGGTCTCATCGCTGTCAAACAGGAAAAAATCAAACAGGATTTTGCCTTGCGGCGTGAGGAGTGAGGCGAACAGCGGCGCGCCCGGCGCCAGTTTGTCCACATCGTTTGTGATCAATCCTTGCAAGAAAGAGCGGACACCCTCGCCGGCGATGGCGATGATGGTGCGTTCCGAATGATTTGCGTTGCTGTTCATGTTTTCCAAGGTGGCCCGTTCTTTGCCATTTGCAAGCGCGCGGACTATTACCTTTTCCATGGCGCAAACTTTTGATCTCATTTTACGCGGCGGTGTTGTTGTCAATCATGACGGTGAGGGCCCGCGCGATATTGGTGTTATGGGCGGAAAAATTGCGGCGCTGGATATTCCGGGCGATGCGAGCGCCGGCGAGGTGATCGACTGTGCAGGGCTTCATATTTTGCCCGGCGTTATCGACAGCCAGGTGCATTTTCGCGAGCCGGGCCCCACGCATAAAGAAGACCTGCATACCGGGTCCAAAGCGGCGGTGCTGGGCGGCGTGACCGCCGTCTTCGAAATGCCGAACACAAATCCGCTGACCGTGACGGCGGCGGCGATTGAAGACAAGCTCGCCCGAGCGGCGGGCAAGGTCGATCATGCGGGCATGTATTGCGATCATGCGTTTTACGCCGGCGCCACACACGGCAATCCGAAAGATCTCGCCGAACTGGAATTGCTTCCCGGTGTCTCTGGCGTGAAAATTTTTATGGGCGCGTCGACAGGCGATCTTCTCGTGGAAGACGATGAGGGCGTGCGTGAAGTGTTGGCCCATGGTCGCCGCCGCGTGGCGATACATTCCGAAGATGAATATCTGTTGCGAGAGGGCAAAGCATTGCGACGGATTGGCGACTGGACCTCTCATCCGGAAGCCCGCAGCGTGGAGGCGGCCCGTCGGTGTACGGAACGGCTTATTCGGCTCGCGCGCGAGACCGGGCGGCGCATTCACGTCTTGCATATTTCAACAGCCGACGAGATCCCCATGCTTGCCGCCGCGAAAGACATCGCCACCGCGGAAATCCTGCCCAATCACCTGACGCTTGCGGCGCCGGAATGCTATGAGCGATTAAAAGGTCTCGCCCAGCAAAATCCGCCGGTGCGCGACGCGCATCATCGCGCCGGGCTCTGGGAGGGCGTTCGCCTGGGCGTCTTTGATGTGATGGGAACAGATCATGCGCCTCATACGCTGGAAGAAAAGGCGAAAGACTATCCGATTTCTCCGTCCGGCATGCCGGGGGTCCAGACGCTTGTACCTGTGATGCTCAATCATGTGCGCGAGGGCCGGTTGACGCTCGCTCGTCTGGTCGATCTCCTGTGCCACGGACCGCAGCGGGTTTTCGGCATTGCCGGCAAAGGCCGTTTGGCGGTGGGCTATGACGCCGACTTCACAATCGTTGACTTAAAGGCCCAGCGGACAATTTCGAATGCAGACCAGGCGACGAAATCCGGCTGGACGCCCTATGACGGTATGGCCGTGACGGGATGGCCCATTGGAACGATTATTCGCGGGCGACGAATCATGTGGCGCGATGAATTGCTGGGCGAGCCTGCGGGCGCGCCGGTGCGCTTTCAGGAAACGCTGACCCCTGAGGCGGCGTAACATGGCGTATGCACTTCTCACGATTGCAATCGTCTTTGAAGTGATCGCGACAACCGCATTGAAAATGTCAGACGGGTTTTCGAAACCGATCCCATCGCTTGTCGTGGTTGCTGGTTACTCCGCAGCGTTTTATTTTCTCTCACTTGTGCTGGAGAAACTCAGTGTCGGTTTCACCTATGCGGTCTGGTCGGCTGTTGGAATCGTTTTGATCACGACAATCGGCGTCGTCTTTTTTCACGAGAAAGCGGATGCGGCCGGCGTCATCGGCATGGGGTTGATTATCGCCGGCGTAATTATTTTGAATGTCTTTTCCAAAATGAGCGGTCATTAGCATTCCGTTCAAATTTATGCGTTGCGTTGATATGCAAATTCCGGAAAGACGATAGCCATGACAAGCAAATCAAACACCCGAAAACGCGCCAAAACACTTGCGGAAAAGGCGGATAAATTCGTCTGTTATCAAGAGGCGGTGCAAAGCCCGGACGCAGACATCGAATTTTTCGAGCAGGCATATAAAGACGCATTTGGCGCCAAACCGTTGACGTTGCGCGAAGATTTTTGCGGCACGTTCGCGGTTAGTTGTGAGTGGGCGAAATCCAGTCGCAAGCGTTCCGCCATTGGCGTTGATCTGTGTGCAACAACCCTGCAATGGGGGCGCGAGAATAACCTTACGGATTTATCGCCAGCGCAGCAGATGCGTGTTGCCGTTTATGAAAAAGATGTGCGCTGGAACTCCGAAACAAAGTCTGATGTTCTGGCGGCGCAAAACTTTTCGTTCTGGATTTTCAAAACCCGAGCGGAGTTGATTGAATATTTCCGCAGCGCACGCGCTAATCTGAACGATAAGGGTGTCATGGTCATGGATATGACCGGCGGTGAACAGATTTATTCCGAAGAGTTTACGGAAAAGCGCGTCATCGCAAAAGGCAGAAACGGCTTCAGCTACCATTGGGAGCAGGCGCGTTTCAATCCGATCAATGCACACGGACAATGCTACATCCATTTTCGGTTCGCGGACGGCAGCAAACTAAAGCGCGCGTTCGAATATGAATGGCGCTACTGGACAATTCCGGAAGTGCGCGAAATGCTCGAAGAGGCCGGGTTCTCAAAGAGCGTTGTCTATTGGGAGACCGAAGACGAAAACGGCGAAGACACCGGTGAATGGGAAGCGACGGAAGACGCCCCGAGCCATCCGAGTTGGATCTGTTATCTCGTCGCGATCAAGTAATTACGGCTCGCGCGGCTATTGGTTTTCACCGCCGCGCCAGACGGTCGGCAACTCGCCGGTTTCGCCGACCGACGTATAGAGCGGCGCCATTAAACGGTTGATGACTGTGTCTCCGGCCGCAGCCCGTGCAGCGGCGTAGTCTCGCGCCTCGCGGTCGCAATAACGATATCGGTCCTGCGCGCCGCGATAACCGGTGTTGAAGGCGGCGACCATTCGTTCGCGAACAGCGCTTTGGGGGACTTCGAGATCGATGAGCTTTCTCATCCGGTCCCGCCAGATTTGTCCTTCGCGCTGTGGCGCACAGGTTCGTCTTATGTGGTGCAGTTCGCCGAAAACAGATGAGATCGTCACCAGGTCATTCACGCGCACCTGATAGTCCTCCGCGGCGGCGGGAACAGCGGCGGCGAATAGCGCGGTGGCAAGGACGATACGATAAAACTTCATTGCAACGCTCATGAACGCTGAATGTAGCCCTTTTATGTCGATTTTGGCAGCATTTTCTGGGCGTTTTCGCGAATGGTTCTGGCGCGCTCAAGCGCGGTCCGGGTGGTGTCCCAGCTGAGACGGTCCATTGCATTATTATACGAAACGAATTCTGCGGCCTCGGCGTCATCGCCCGCGATCGGCTCTCCGGCACGCCATTCCGCCACATAGTCGATGATGACCGTGTGAATTGGCGAATCGGTTCCCATCTGTCCGGGCAGCGCGTCAAATACGCCAAGGAGGTCGATAATCTCGATTTCGCAAGTCGTTTCTTCGCGCACTTCCCGGAGCACCGCGTCAATGACCGCCTCGCCGAACTCCAGCTTGCCACCGGGGATCGACCATGCGCCCTTGAAGGGCGCTTTTCCCCTTTTTATGAGGAGAACGTCATCGCCGCGAAAGACGACCGCGCCGACGCCGATTGAGATTTGCGCGTTGGACTTCATCATTCTGGGCTATAGTGAAGTTTATGTGCGGACGCTATCAACTGAACGCAACGCCCCGGGAAATAGCGAATTTCTGTCGGGTTGATGTGCGGGACAACTTTCCGGCGCGTTACAATATAGCGCCGACGCAACCGATTGCGACCATCCGAATGTCGGAGGTTCGGGATCGCGAATATGCACTTGCAAGGTGGGGCTTCATCCCGTCCTGGGCGAAGAAAGACTATCACGAGCGTATGGGATCTAAACCTCTGATCAACGCGCGCGCCGAAACCGCAGCAGAAAAACCGACCTTTCGATCTGCATTCAAAAGACGACGGTGCCTTATTCCAGCCAATGGCTATTACGAGTGGCGTAAAGAAGGAGACGGGAAACAACCCTATTGCATCCGCTTTGAAGACGCCGCGTTGTTTGCTTTCGCCGGCATTTGGGAAACGGCTCATGATCCTGATGGCGGGGAAATCGATACCGCTGCGATATTGACGATCTCGGCCGGTGAAGACACCAGCGAGGTCCATCATCGCGAGCCGGTCGTGATTGCGCCGGAAGACTTTGATCTATGGCTAACAGCCGATGAACGCGATTTGCGGGAATTAAGTCGAATGCTGGCCCCGGCGGAAGGCTGGACTTTTTTTCCGGTTTCGAAAGCCGTGAATTCGCCGCGCAGCGACGGGCCGGAATTGATCGAGCCGCTTGTCGCTTAAGGCGATGGCAAGGTTTTTGCCGCATTTTTAACGCCGACAGGGAGTTCTTGCGCTATGGCCTCGCAAATCAATCGTATGTTTGGCGGCAAAAACGAAGATGATGATGAAGCGGCGAAAGCCGGTTCGCCGCAAGGTGAACTTCGCGAGAAAGGCGGCGCGTCAACAGGTGAGGCCACTGATCCCATGACATATATCGGCAAGGGTTCAGCCATCGAAGGTAAGATCACTTGCAAAGGGCCAACGCGACTTGGCGGATCGGTTTCCGGCGAAGTCGTCGCTGATGATCGCGTGGAGGTGGACGCGGGCGCGGAAATCAACGCCAATCTCAACGTCAAGGAAGCGGTGATCAGCGGCCAGATCAATGGCAATGTTGTGGCCGAAGAGCGCATTACGCTGGCGTCGAGCGCTTGCATCGCCGGTGACATCAGCACGCCGCGCCTTTCCATGCAGGAGGGCGCGCAAGTCCGCGGCAAGATAGATGTTTCCGCTGAAACAACCAACCCCGCAGCATCCGCGCAGCCCAGGCCAGCGCCGAGCATCGCCACGCACAGTACGACAGTCTCCACGACAACCGCGCCGCTCGCCGAAGCGAAGGCGAGCTAGACCGACAGTATTCTCCACCGCCGGCCGTCCATTTTAAAAAATGTAAAAAGAGCCGTGCGCTCCGTTTGGCGCCGTTACGGGCGTTTCCACGGAACACGCAGGCACTATAGGCCCGGTCCGGGGGGTATAGGATATCTATCCCCCTTCACTGGGTTTCGGGCGGTTTTTTCTCCGTATACGCGAATTTTTCGCGTTTTTGGTTATATCTTTGTCTTGTCGGGTGAAGCTGGCTGAAAAGGTCTTTCAAAAAATCAAGTTGGACGAAAGTTCGAAGCGGCGTAGGTCGGGTTGTGGAAAAACAAAAACTATTAGAGTTCCTTGCCTGCCCGGTGTGTCAGGCGCCGCTTACTGAATTCTCGGCCTGTGCGGCTTGCGGTGAGGCGTTTTCCGAAGACGACGGGACACCGAACTTTATGCCGTCACGTGGAACGCGGACAGTTTCCTTTTCTTACACCCCGCAGCGCTCGACGGTAGATGACGCAACACTGCGGTCATTCTTCAAATTCCCGCCGCGTCATGGCGAAGATAAGGCCCTTCCTTTTCGCATGGACGCCGCCTTTGGCGATCTGATTGAAACGCTGCCTCAAGGTTCGACGATGCTCGAGATTGGTTGCGGCGGGGGACAAGTGCGTCAGTGGACGGAGGATAAAGGGCTACAATATGTGGGTACGGATATTTCTAAAATCCGGATCCCTGAATTGCTGCAAGCGCATGGCGGGCCGGATTTGTTAAGCGACGCACATTTTTTGGCGTTCCGGGATGAACGGTTTGATGTTGTCTATGCCTCGGCTGTGATGGAGCATCTGGCGTGTCCTGCGCTCGCCGTTCAGGA
>JBCDAD010000045.1:0-16621 GCA_039186325.1 Pseudomonadota bacterium
GCCGCAGAATAATTACTCTGTCCAACGGATCCCAATAGTCCGGCGCCCGAACTCGTATTGATAATCCGTGCATCAACCGACTCACCAGACTTTGATTGACCTCGCCAGTATTTTGCAGCGTTGCTTGTGATGCAGAAATGACCTTTTAGATGCACGGCCATTACAACATCCCAATCGTCTTCCGTCAGACTGGTGAACATCCTGTCGCGACAAACACCTGCATTGTTGACGACGACGTGTAGATCACCGAATTGTTCGATGGTCGCCCGAACGATATCAGCCGATGATGCGTAATCGGTGATGTCGCCTGTGTCGGCAATGGCTTTGCCGCCAGCAGCGTTTATCTCATCGGCTGTCTCTTGCGCCGTATCCGGGTTGATATCATTGACAACGACCGCAGCGCCCTCAGCCCCCAACAATTGCGCATACGCACGGCCCAAACCGCCGCCGGCGCCAGTGATGATTGCAACGCGTCCCTCACAATAACCGGACATAGTTATAGCCTCTCAATAATCGTGACATTCGCCTGTCCGCCGCCTTCGCACATCGTCTGCAACCCGTAGCGGGCGCCAGTACGCTCCAGTTCATGCATTAGTGTTGTCATCAGTTTTGCGCCGGTTGCGCCAAGTGGATGACCGAGCGCAATGGCCCCGCCATTCACATTTGTTTTTTCATGCGGGTAATCCATCTCTTTCAGCCAAGCCATCGGCACCGATGCGAAGGCCTCATTGATCTCGACGAGATCGATCTCGGCTAAAGACATGCCGGACTTTTTCATGGCGTATTCGGTGGCCGGGATCGGCGCCGTCAACATCCAGATCGGATCATCCGCGCGCACGCTCATATGATGGATACGCGCGCGGGGATTTAAGTCGTATCGCTTCACAGCGTCTTCGCCAGCGATAATAATCGCGGCGGCGGCGTCACAAGTCTGGCTGGAGACGGCGGCTGTTATGCGACCGCCTTCCTGTAACGGGTCGAGACCCGCCATTTTTTCAAGGCTGGTCTCACGCATGGTTTCGTCATGGGATACGCCCTCAAGCGGGATGATCTCTTTATCAAACCGCCCTTCCGTCGTCGCCGCAATCGCGCGGCGATGACTTTCCAGCGCGAATGCTTCCATATCTTCGCGGCTGCAGTCCCATTTTTCCGCGATCATTTCCGCCGAATTAAACTGCGTGACAAGACCATCCCCATACCGCTCAACCCAGCCCGTAGAGCCCGTAAAAGGATCGTTGAAACCGAATTCACGGCCGGCAAGCATGGCGGCGGATATCGGAATTTGGGTCATGGTTTGGACGCCGCCAGCAAGCACCACGTCATTGACGCCGGCCATCACGGCTTGCGCAGCAAAATGAACGGCCTGCTGAGACGATCCGCATTGGCGATCAATGGTCGCCCCCGGCACGCCCTGATCGAGACCAGCGGCTAGCCAGCAGGTGCGCGCGATATCGCCGGCAAGGGGGCCAATTGTATCGACGCAGCCAAACAAGACATCATCATAGTCTGCGTCAGGAATCGCGTTTCGCTCGACCACAGCTTTGATTACAGCCGCACCCAAATCAGCACCGTGCATATGCGCCAAGCCGCCCTTGCGACGACCTGTCGGTGTCCTGGCCGCATCAATGATATAGGCTTGTTGCATTGAATCCTCTCTTCAAATCATTTGTATGCGCATGGCCAAAACAATAGGGCGACGACAGCGGTCAGTCATCAAAGTCCGCCGCCTTGCCGCCCTCCACAAAGGCGTCCCGGGATTTTTGTGAATCTTCGTGCATATACATTTCAAACGTGAAGCCCTGCTCCCAACGATAGGCGCGGTCCACATCTGACGCTTCAATTCCGTTGAGCGCTTCCTTCGCCAGCCGCAATGCATCACGGCTCTTGGACGCAATCGTCGCCGCAAAGGCGCGCGCCTCTTCTAAATGTGCGCCTTTCGGCGCCACTTTTTCGATTCCGCCGAGACGCCATGCCTCACTGGCCGGGATATTGCCGCCCGTAAAAAACGCCGCACGGACTTTTGGCAACGGTAAGATACGTTGCATATGAGCGGCGCCGCCCATCGCGCCACGATCGATTTCCGGCAACGAGAAAAAGCAATCATCCGAAGCAATTACCACGTCCGCCGCACCGCAAATACCAATGCCGCCGCCGATCACAAATCCATGCGGTGCGCAGACCACAGGTATCTCGCACGCCCGGATCGCTTTGAATGTCAGATAATTTCCCTTATTGACAGCGACAATTTTTGAGCTGTCCGCCTGGAGTTCTTTTATGTCAACGCCCGCGCAAAATCCCTTACCTTTCGCGTGAATCAGCAAACACCTGACATCAGAGTTTTTGCCGAGGTCGGAGATCACTTCGGGTAGTTCATTCCAAATCGTCGAATTGAAAGCGTTCACCGGCGGATGGTCAAAGACGATTTCTGCGACCCGGTCAGCAATATGTGTCGTGACAGGCATCTTATTCAGCCGCCTTTGGAAATGGTGCGCTCACAGTCCGCAAACGTTCTTCGGCCTGCGCCACCATTTCGGCAATCAGTTCAGCGCATGTCGGCAGATCATCGATAAGTCCGGCCACCTGCCCGCTCGGCAGGACGCCCTCCTCCGGCTTACCATCAATCATCGATTTCTTAATGATCACAGGCGCATTCGCCGCCATCATGGTTTGTGAAAATGTAAGGTCTGACGACCGTGACGCTGTCCACGCCGTTTTTACCATGTCCACCATTGATGCATCGCTCATTTCCTTGTACTTCCAGCCATTCATCAGCGCACGTAGTAGCATCTCCAAACCGTTTGACCGTTCCAAACGCGCAAGCGTATCATTCATGATCATGCGTTGGGGCAGGCCATCAAGCTTTGTCGAAACCGGAATTCGGCCCACATCAGAACTCAGATAAGCATTTTTTGTCGCGCCCGGCGTGGGACTGTCCGCCGTCATCATAAATCGTGTACCCATAGCGACACCGTCAGCGCCAAATGTGAGCGCGGCCGCAAGACCGCGCCCATCTTTGAATCCGCCCGCCGGCGCCACCGGTACGTCGACGGCGTCCATCACTTGAGACAACAAAAGCCAGGTCGGCGTAAAGCCCGTGTGACCACCGCCCTCTTGCCCCTGACAAACAAGTGCGTCTGCGCCCAGCGCGACCGCTTTTTTTGCATGCTTGCCAGCGCCAATCGTTGGGATACAGAGCACATTTGCTCTTTTCAGTTTAGCAATCATGGCTTCCGACGGCGCGCGCCCGTAGGAAACAGCGCGAATGCCATGATCGATAATGATATCGACAATCTTATCGGCGCCTGGCTGGAACGCGTGAAAGTTAACGCCAAAGGGCGCGTCGCTGGCGTCTTTGATGCGACGAATTTCAGCTTCGCACTCCTCTGGGCGCATCACGGCGGCTGCAAGAAACCCAAAGGCGCCCGCCTTAATGCTCGCAATCACCAGATCAGATGTCGCCACCCAGCCCATCGCTGTCTGAATAATTGGATGGCGGCAGCCCAGCATGGAGGTGAGCGGCGTCGTCAATGCTGGATGCGGCGCGGCGGCGTTCATTCTTCTTTCGCCTTGTTCGACTTCGCCATCGATTTTAAATCATGGCCGCCGATATAGTCGCCCTTGGCGATCGTATTTTGGGCGTGGGCGAAATGATGATAGCCGAACGCCGCATCAATACCCGCCGACTTACCCTGTAACTCGTCGATCTGATTGCACACCTGTTTGGTCAAAGCCAAACCAAGTCGCGGTTGGGCCGCAATTTTTCCAGCGATGTCCGCCACCGTCGTTTCAAGGGCGTCTCTTGGCACAACGCGATTGATCATACCCATTTGATAGGCGCGGGCCGCGCTCATACGCTCGCCGAGAAAAAGGAATTCCTTCGCAATCCGAACGTTCAATTCATGGCAATGGGCGAAATACTCAACACCCGGAAAGCCCATGGTCAAAACCGGGTCCTGAAAAAAGGCGTCGTCTGACGCGATGATCAGATCGCATACCCAGGCGAGCATTAAACCACCAGCGATGCAGCCTTTATGGACTTGCGCTATTGTGGGCTTTGGCAGCGCACGCCATCGTTTGCAGAAACCAAGATAGACTTCCTGCTCGCGCGCAAAGGCTTTCTCCGCGCCTGGTTTATTGGCGTGGCCATAGTACATGGTGCGGCGCTCGAAGGCATCGTGAAAATCGCGGCCTGGCGTACCGATGTCATGGCCCTGGCTGAAATGTTTGCCATTTGATCGCAGTACAATGACTTTGACGGCGTCATTATCGGTCGCCTTACAAAATGCATCGTCCAATGCATAAAGCATTTGACTATTTTGGGCGTTGTGGAAGTCAGGCCGATTGAGCGTGATAAAAGCTGTATGGTCCGATTCCCCATAGAGAACCGGATCATCGGTCTCATATTGAACATCGGAATCGACAGGATCCGTTAGCTCCAGATCGATAGGTTTGTCGTTTTTAGCCATGATGACGCCTCATAATGGCCGTCCGGGCGGATCGCCTTTGAATATTGTCGCCCGCAGATTGTGCGGGTCGATCTCGTTACGGATAATATTTAACTGGTCGTCGGTCGGCGCAGATGTTTCGGCGATATTTTCCGCACGAACCAACTCAAAACCAGTATTTTCCTCCACTTCATTCAACTCAACGCCCGGATGAAGCGACGTCACGCGAATGGCGTGGTCGGGCCCGCCGAAATCCATCACACAGAGATTCGTGACAATCCGGCGTAAATCGAGAAATGGCGGGATTCTGCCATCGGGATAACGCGCCGGATTATAGCCAGCGGAACTGACCATATCGACTTCGCCGGTCACAAATGTTTTGGGCGTATGGTTCGGAACGAACATTGAGTTCCGATTATGGATCGAATTTCCCGGATATCCACGCGCGCCGAGAAGTGCAACTTTCGGATTTTGATACTCGCCAATTGCGGAAATATTCATCTGGCCAAACCGGTCCATCTGCACGGGCGTTACCAGGCAGTGGCGTGCGCCGCGATAAACCACATCAAAGACACGTTCATAATTCATGACGCCGTGTTTTTTTGGCTTATACCCATTGCGCGGCCCGACTGGCACCGGGTCCGTCACGAGGTAATATTCGCCATCGGTCATCATGACGCCAGGCGCGAATGTTTTCTTTGCTAGTGAACCAGCAATGCGCGGAGCCAAGCCAATAACGGTCGCAAGAATTTCATCTTCCTCGCGGAAAATTTCCGCACAAGCCGCGATGCAAAGCTCCGCCAGGGAATAATCCGCCATTACAACACCCTAAAATACCGGTAACGGCAGAGCGTTGATCGCCGCCGCACCGCCAACTTTGTCACAGTATTGATCATCGGTCAGGCCGATGACGAACGCATCCAAATATGCTGACCATCCCTCGCCCGCAGCTTTTGAGTAGTCTTTCAAATGCGCTACATCAATGCCGTAACCCGGGCTGCACGATGTCGGATGTGCGCCGAACTTCGCAGCGGCGACGCCCTTTACCGAAGATCTTTCAATCGGCATGCGCATGGCTATCGTCTCGTCATCAAATTCTTTAGTGTCAACTAACTCTTCACATGTGAGATAAGCTTCACCTGCGGCCCGGCAAAACCACTCATCGAAAAATGGGTCAGGCCCGGCAATCCACGAATTGCCTTCCGCATCCGCCTTATTCACATGACAAATCGCAACATCCGGTTTCAGCGCAGGCATCGCCACAAGTGTTTCGTCGCCATAAGGTGATTTGATTGTTTTGATGTCAGGGTTGTGGGTAAGAATGTCAGTACCAAGCCCAACATAAGTCGGCAAAAACGGAACGCGCTGAGCGGCGGCTTTCAGGCCAAGCTGCAGCATTCCCTCATCGATTTCCATAACCTCAAATTCACCCGCTTGGCGCGCCCGCCGGTAATGGGCCTCAAGTGGGATCACATCCAACGACACAAATCCAAATATCAGCTTACGAATTTTTCCCGCGGAAGCCAGCATACCAACATCGCAGCCCCCATAGCTGATAATCGTCAGATCTTTCAGGTCCGAACGAAGAATTTCGCGGATGGCCGCCATCGGTTTTCGGCGGGCGCCCCAACCGCCAATGCCAAGCGTCATACCGTTTTGCAATCGCCCGACAATATCAGCGACGGTCATGGATTTGTTGAGCGCAGTCATGCGTCGGCCTCGGGAAAACTGTATTCATGCCCCCACACGTCCCCATTTGTGGTGACCGTGCTTTTGTATTTCGACCAGTCGTCAACCCTTTTGCCGCCGCAGCCAAACTCCATAGCAAATCCGCCAGGGCCCATCATGTAAAATGAAAACATGTGATCATTCTCATACGAATGACGTCCAATAGACGCGATAATGGGAATATCCGCCTTTTTGGCGCGATCCAGCGCACATCCGACCTCATCGATTTCGCGCACTTCCGTCATGAGATGCACGAGCCCAACGGGATTAGGGAAATTGTAGAGCGCCAGCGAATGATGTCGCGGATTGTCCGCATGCATAAAATAAACACGCTGATCAGGGGCTTCCGGCGCAAAGCCTGGCAGGGTCAAATCGTCAGAGACTGCGAAACCCAAATGCTCCTGATAAAAATCAATTGTCTCCTGGAATACCGGCGCCGGCAATACGATATGCCCAAGTCCCATATCGCCTGTTACAAACTCAGAAATTCCGTGACCGGGCGTGAAGGGCGCGCCCTCACTCCGACCGAAATAAAGTTCAAAACGATTGCCCGATGGATCCGTGGATGAGGCAAAACGCTTGACCGCGCGTAATGCCGCGTCCTCATCGTCGCCATGCTCAACGGCCGCCCCAATTTGTTCGAGCCGGGCTGTCAAAGCATTGAAATTGGCTTCCGTTCCCGTATCCCAGCCGCCGCCAAGGCACCGGTCTTCTTCACCGGGCAATACAAGGTAACGAAATGGCGCTTCATCCATTCGCAAAAAAACAGCGCCATCTGGTCCATTTCGGTCAACGGCTGCTAATCCCAGAACGTCTTCACAAAAACCGCGCCAGGCGTCCGGCTCCTTCATCTGTAAAACCACATAGCCCAGATTAGCGACGCTCATTTGATAGCCCCCGATTTGATCAGTTTTTTATTCACGACGCGGCATCCCGGGCTTTGATCAAATCCAGGGTGACATCGACAATCATGTCTTCCTGACCGCCGACCATGCGCCTGCGCCCGAGCTCGACCAGGATTTCACGCACATCAATGCCATAATCTTCACTTGCTTTCTCCGCATGCCGAAGAAATGACGAGTAGACGCCGGCATATCCGAGAGAAAGGGTCTCGCGGTCAACTCTCACAGGCCGGTCCTGCAACGGCCGCACCAGTTCTTCGGCCGCGTCCATGAGTTTGAAGACATCACATCCATGAACCCAGCCTTTTCGATCAGCAGCCGCAATAAATACCTCCAATGGCGCATTCCCGGCGCCGGCGCCCATACCGGCCAGCGACGCATCCACGCGCCGCGCACCGCGTTGGACAGCGACAATCGAATTCGCAACGCCGAGGGACAGGTTGTGATGGGCATGGACGCCGCGTTCCGTCGACGGGTCCAGGACCTTGTCATACGCATCGATCCGCGCTGCATAACCGTCCATATCCAAAGCGCCGCCAGAATCCGTTACATAAACGCAAGTCGCGCCATATGACTCCATAAGTTTCGCCTGCGCTGCAAGCGGTTCAGGATCGATCATGTGGCTCATCATTAAAAAGCCAATCGTGTCCATGCCTAAATCGCGCGCCATGCCGATATGTTGCCGGGCAACGTCGGCTTCGGTGCAGTGCGTCGCGACGCGAACGGAACGAACGCCCAAGTCGTAGGCTTGTTTTAAGTCGTCGACCGTTGCAATGCCCGGCAGGATGAGCGTGGTCACAACAGCTTTCTCTACTGATCCGGCCACCGCCTCAATCCACTCCCAGTCGGTGTGAGAGCCGAATCCATAATTGAAGCTGGTCCCGCGCAAGCCGTCCCCATGGGCGATCTCTATGGCGTCAACGCCCGCCTCATCCAGCGCCTTTGCGATCGCGGCCACATGGTCAAGGCCATATAAATGCCGGATGGCGTGCATGCCGTCCCGCAGCGTGACGTCCTGGATATATATTTTCTCCGTCTCAGGATTATTGAGGCGCCCGCTCATCTCGACGCTCCAAACTTCAGCTCGGCGATGCGCTCGGCTGTCCCCAGACCAGCCGACGTCATGATATCGAGATTACCAGCGTATTTTGGGAGAAAATGCCCCGCGCCCTCGACTTCCAGAAAGATCGTGGTTTTGACACCTTCATATTCGCCAAGGCCTGGAATTTTCAATTTTCTGTTTCCGCCAAATCGCTCAAATTGCACGTCCTGCTTTAATCGATATCCTGGCACATAAGCTTGAACATCTGCGACCATCTCTTTGACCGATCGGGCAATTTCTTGTTCATCGCCGCCTACGGATAACGCGTAAATCGTATCACGCATGATCATTGGCGGCTCAGCCGGATTAAGGATAATAATCGCCTTGCCGAGCTCGGCGCCGCCAACAACTTCAATCCCACGAGCGGTTGTTTGAGTAAATTCATCGATATTGGCCCGCGTACCGGGCCCTGCCGACCGGGAAGACACAGAAGCAACAATCTCCGCATAAGGAACGCTTTTGGAGACGCGCCGAACCGCATAGACCATCGGAATCGTTGCCTGACCGCCGCAGGTCACCATGTTCACATTTTGCCGCCCAAGGTGATCGTCAATATTTACGACCGGTACGCAAAAAGGACCGATTGCCGCTGGCGTTAAATCGATCATCTGTTTGCCGCCGCGAACGCACGCTTCGTTATTCTTTTTATGTGCAGCCGCCGATGTCGCATCAAAGACAATCTGAATATCCGGCCAATCGTCTAATTTCTCTGCGCCATCTATCCCTTCATGGGTGACCGCTACGCCCAATTCACGCGCGCGCGCCAACCCTTCCGACGCCGGATCAATGCCAATCATCGCCGCAATATCGATCACTTCCGATGTGTTTTTGATTTTCATCAAGAGGTCGGCGCCGATATTTCCCGATCCAACTATCGCCGATTTGATTTTCCCCATAACGCGTTTTCCTACACAAACCGGACCGCGCAGTCGCCGAGACCATCGATCGACATGCTCATCTCGTCGCCCGCCGCAACAGGCTCAAGCGGAACGAGTGATCCGGACAGAATAATTTCGCCAGCTTCGAAAGGAATACCATAACCGCCAAGCGTGTTGGCCAACCAAGCGACCGCGGCTTGCGGCGCACCCTGCACGGCAGCACCGAACCCTTCACTCAAGAATTCGCCATTTTTTTTCACCACAACTTTCAACGCCGGTAAATCAAGGTCGCGCGGATCGACCTCATGGTCGCCCAATGCAAACACGCCGCAAGAAGCGTTATCCGCAACGGTATCCTGAATTTTGATTCGCCAGTCCGCAATCCGCGAATCAACAATCTCAAAACATGGAATGACGCTCTGCGTCGCATCAATAACCATCTCCGGCGTGACCCCCGGCCCTTTGAGCGCTTTTTTTAACCGAAATGCTATTTCCGCTTCTGCGCGTGGCTGAATGAGACCATCCATTTCGATGTCGCCGTTTTTTACAAACATCGCGTCTGTCAAAAAGCCAAAGTCCGGCTGATGCACGTTCAGCATGTCTTGCACCGGCTTTGACGTCACGCCGATTTTCTTGCCAACCAATCTTTCACCAGACGCCGCCAACCGGCGTTCCAGAAAGGCACGGGATATGGCATACGAATCGTCAACTGTGAGTTCTGAATATCGCTCCGTCAAAGGCGCTATCGTCTTACGCGAAAGCAGCGCCTGATGAAGCTCTTCTCCTAAAGCAATGATGATCTGTTCAGAAACCATCAGCCATGCCTTAAAAAATCAGTTGCTACAGCGTTGAACATACGCGCATGTTCGATCATCACCCAATGACCGCAATGATTCACCAAAACGAGTTTTGAATGCTCATTCGCGCGCAAACACGTCTCTTGCCCCTGTGGTGGCATGAAGGCGTCATCCGCCCCCCAGAAGGTCAATATTGGACACGTTAATTCCTTCATCCGCCCGCCGAGCGCCGGCGTTTTCATTGTAGATAAAACCTCGCGCGGTTGGGTCTCGGCAATCGCCCACCGCATCTCGACGAGTTCTTCCGTAACGAAACCTTCATCGACAACAAACCCTTTGAGGACATCCGGCAAACTATCTTTAGTGACGCCGTCTTTCGAAGCCGCCATCATTTTTGCGATCCCGGGCATCGAAAAATAATCCGCCTGGGGCTCAAGGCACCCGGGGCCCATCAAGACGAGTTTCTCAACAAAATCCGGCTCGTCCAACGCAATTTGAATCGCGATCCCGCCGCCCAATGAATTGCCAACAAAGCTACACTTTTCGACGCCTGCGGATTTTAATGCGCCGCGTAGTGTCTGACAGAAGAAATCCAGCGTGTAATCGCCTTTGTCCGTCGGTTTGTCGGAATAACCAAACCCGACCAGGTCCGGCATCCAGACTTTGAAGCCAGCATCAACAAATGCTTGATAATTACCGCTGAAATTCGCCCAGGCGCTATTGCCGGGACCCGAACCATGAAGGAAAACGACATCCGGTCCGGCGCCGAAACTCTGCATATGCAGCCGGACAGGGCCACCATCGTAATATTCGCCTTCCGGCGGCGTCTTTGTTTCGCTCATCTGCGCCTCAAGCCGGTGATCGATTTTTAAGATCCGTACGGAACTAAATAAAGTAGTCCGTGTTTTCACCGCCAAGCATCACATTACCCATATTGCGCGCAAACGGCACCGGGTTGTTGGCCACATGCGCGCGCGTAATGTGAACGTCATGCCAGATTTTCTGGATTGGCGATCCTTCATAAACACTTCGGCCGCCGGCGACCTCATAAAGCGTATCGATCGCTTTGATCATATTGTCGATCACGATAGACGCCTGATATCGGAACTTAATTCGATCGGACATCGGCGTTGTGACGCCATTCTGGGCGTTCTCCACCAACGCATCGAAGTTTCGAAACAGGATCGTTTCAGCCACGTCGACAGCATGTTCAACTTCCGCCAAACGCCGCAAAATGTCCTGATCGGAACGCAATTTCGTCGGATCCGTGCTGCTAGCCCCGGACGCATCCATGAAAAGTTTCAAAGCATGTTTTACAGCCCCGATCGCAGGCGATGAAACGATGCGAATAAAGATCTGCGCCCAGGGAATACTGTATAGAGGATCATCTTGCTTGTGCTGACAATTAAATCCGTCCATCATCTTATGCGTGCGATAATGCGGCACGAACACGGGTTCACTAATGACAATATCATTTGATCCGGTTCCCTGAAGCCCCATCGAAAACCATGTATCCTCGATTTCATAGTCGGCGCGCGGAAGCAGAAACGTGCGATAGCCTTCCCCGGGAACAATCGCGCCTAAGAGCACCCATGAACAATGGTCGCATCCGGAACTCCACCCCCAACGACCACTCAACATCAGTCCGTCTTTACCCGGCGCGTCCTCAACCTTGCCGCCCATCGGATTATAAGAGCTGGAGATACGTGTATTTGGATCTTGTCCATAGACATCGCTTTGCGCCTGCGGGTCCATTAACGCCAGCTGATAGGCGTGACATGCGATGATGCCGGCGACCCAGCCGGAACTCATATCGGCCTCCGCAATATCAATCTGTGCCCGGAAGAATTCCTGGGGTTTTCGCGCCGCGCCGCCTAACTTTTTGGGCAGGAATGAGAGAAAAAGCCCGGAGTCTATGAAATCCTGGATGGTCGCCTCAGGTAATTTGCGCGTCCTGGTTCCTTCTTCGGCGCGACCGGCGATGCCGTCGAGGTAAGGGCCCATATTGATGCTATCTTGGACCAAGGGTTCGGCGATGGCGGCCTGGCTCATAAGAACAGCTCCTTCAATTCTTCAAAACGCCGCGAAAGCATATTGCAATATGCGTACAAAATGAAGCCCAAAGCCCCGCATTTCGCAACATCATCGTCGAGTTTCTTGCCGGTTTCGCAGCGATTTCCGCAAATTTCCGCCAATTGCGATAATTTGACCGATCTTCAGCGCGGTAATTTGAATTTTTGCACTTTTCCCGATGCGTTACGCGGCAAAACGTCGAGGAATGTGATTTTCCGCGGGGCCTTGTAATTCGCCATGGCGCCCCGCGCCCATTCGATCACCGCAGTCTCATCAATGGCGGATCCGTTGCTGCGCACGACAAACCCATGGGCGACTTCGCCCAACCGACCGTCAGGCATACCGACAACAGCGACATCGGCAATCTCCGGATGCCCGAGCATTAATTTTTCAATTTCAGCCGGATAGCAGTTAAATCCGCCGACAATAAACATGTCTTTTTTGCGATCCGTGATCCGCAAATACCCATTTTGATCGAGCGTCCCGATATCCCCGGTTTTCAGCCAGCCATCGGAGGTGATTGCCTCATCGGTGGCGACGGGATCATCAAGATACCCGCGCATGACATTAAATCCGCGCACCCAAATTTCCCCCGCCTCGCCCGCCGGCGTTTCAATACCATTCGGGTCCACTGTTTTAACCTCAACGCCGTCCATCGCGCGGCCGCAAGTCGTGGCGATCGTCTCAAAATTATCGCCCTTGCGACACAAACTCACGACGCCCGTCGATTCAGTTAATCCGTATGCTGTATAGACATCATCAAAGAAAAGCTCTTCTTTCATCCGGCGCACAAGATCAATCGGGATGACGGCCGCACCAGTAGTTGCGACTCGTAAAGATCGAAATCTTTCGCGCTCTGTCCGGGGCAGCTGCAATAGGGTTTGAAAAACTGTCGGCGGACCGGGCAATGTCGTAATCTTATGATGCGACACCATTTCGGCAATCGCCGACGTGTCAAAAGTAGCGATCGGGTAAATGGCGGCGCCGGCAATTAAGCAGGCCAACCAACCGGCCTTGTACCCAAAGCTGTGAAAGAACGGATTGACGATAAGATATCGATCGTCTTGCCGCAAACCGATAGCGTCCACGAAGGTCTCAAATACAGCAACGTTCTGCCCATGGGTTGTCATTGCGCCCTTCGGCGCCCCCGTGGTTCCGGACGTAAAAATGATGTCTGCGATGTCGTTATCCGTCAGAGCAGCCTGTCGATCTCCTAATTGCGCATCCGTTACCTTTGCGCCGTTTTGAATAAAGTCTGTAAACGCAGAATTTGATCCCGCCGACCCGCTCATCACCACAATGGCCTCAAGGGCTGGCAATTGTTCGTCCCCCAACAACGCCGGGAAATCCGTTTCCAAAAAGTCAGTTGTCGAAAAAAGGAACCTGCACCGAGACCGTCGCAAGATATCGGCGGCCTCGCCGCCTTTAAATCGGGTATTCAACGTTACCAGCACGCCGCCGACACTTTGGCCCGCTATCGCTGCGATGATCCATTGATGACAATTGGGCGCCCAGATCGCGAACCGATCGCCTTCGCCCAGGCCGGCGGCGATCATACCCTTGGCCGCCGCGTCAACTCTTTCGCGAAGCTCAGTGAACGTGAAGGACTGGTCGCCATCCACGATGGCTGTGTTGGAAGGCCAACGATCGGCGGCTGAAGCCAAGACCCCAGGAATAGTCGTCACGCGTTCGGCTCCGTCGATTTCGCAGCATGACGCCGCTATTTGTACGCAAGTTATTCCATTGAAGCGCAACTCTCGGCATATTGCGCAGATCAGAGAGCAAGTTTGACAAATTGCAGTGGCGGCGGCAACCGCGTGAAAGCGGCAAATATGTTGAAATACGACTATCGCGGAAAAACAGTGATTGTGACGGGCGGCGGCAAAGGCGTCGGGCGCGGCATCACTGAAGCTTTTCTTGGTGCGAGCGCAAATGTGGTTATCTGCGGCCGTCGCTCTCCCACAAGTTTACCCTCATCGAGTGGCCGGAGCGCGGCTTTTGTCGAGGCTGATATTCGCGATCCAGACGCCGTTCAGAAGGTTGTCGACTTTGCGCGAGAGAAGTTCTCAAGAATTGACATGGTCATTAACAATGCGGGCGGCAGCCCACCTGCCGACGCAGCGACCGCAAGCGCGAAATTCTCAGAATCCATCATTCGCCTAAATCTCATCGCCCCGCTTGTTCTCGCTCAAGCGGCATATGAAGACCTACAAAAAGCAGGTGGATCCATCGTCAATATCGCCAGCGTGTCCGGCGTGCGCCCATCGCCGGGAACGGCAGCCTATGGCGCCGCAAAAGCAGGGTTGATAAATCTCACGCAGTCTTTGGCGATGGAATGGGCCCCGAATATTCGTGTTAATGCAATCATTGCGGGTCTAATCGAAACTGAGGCTGCGACCGACCACTATGGCGGCCGCGACGGTGTTCGCCGGATCGCCAGTCGATTACCCGCGAAGCGAATGGCGACACCGAAAGATATCGCGGAAGCCTGCCTGTTTTTGTCAGCGCCAAACGCCGGTTATATTTCCGGCGCTGCGCTCGAAGTGCACGGAGGTGGCGAGCCTCCAAGTTTTCTGCATTTTGCACGCGAGGCGGTAGCGGGCTGATGCGGAAACCGGACGCCGTCACGTCGACGTGGCCGTCGGCGCTTCCCCAAAAAAATTCGAGCAAATGCGATCAGTCTTCACCAGGTTCGACTGGTCGATACCGCTTTTCTGAATGGTTAATATCGACAGTCTCCGGATCGACAGCCTTGGGCGCGCATTACGATCACGCAATAAAGCCGCGATTAGCGGCTCGCGGAAAGGCATGAAAATCCCGCGTTTTCACGGTAATCAGCAAATTCTCTGGCGTGAATCGTGCACAACAACGCTTCATGAAGCCCTGAAAATAGCGCAGGACTTTGTCGGGATTTCGTCCGTCCGTTTCAACGTGACACAGGATTGGCAGTAGATTATATGCGGTGCAACAGCGGGCCCCGCTTAATAGAGTAAGTAATTACAGGAGTACTTCGGATGACCGAGGGTGATGATCTGATAACAGGCACCGACAATGCTGACACACTGAAAGGTGCTGGCGGCAACGACACCATCAAAGGAGCCGGCGGCAATGATCTCCTTGACGGCGGATCCGGAGATGATGTGATTTTGGGCCAAGACGGCATCGACACACTCCTTGGCGGTGATGGCGACGACACGCTCAATCTAGGCCCGGTCGAAACTGCCTTTGGAAACGGGGCTCAGGTTGCCAGCGCTAATGGCGGCAATGGGGTCGACACGCTCACCCTGCCAATCTCACGCGCCGCGCTAGAAGACACGACGGATGTAGTCAACCCGATCTTTCAGTACACGATCGGTGACGTCAATAATCAGGGCGCGACCATTGCCGATATCGAAATCCTTCAATTCACGGAAGGATTTGCAATCGAGAATATTGAAATTCGTTTGGGCACGGCAGGGGCGGACGTCCTGCAAGCAGTGCTGAACCTGGATTCGAAAATCATCGCCGGGCGGGGCAATGACACGATAAAAGGCGCCGCGCAGGATGACGAAATACTTGCGGTAACAAGCGCAGGTTCTGACGGCGATAAAACCGTATTCAGTTATGACGGCAGGGACTCCGTTTCGACCGGCGACGGCGCAGATAATGTCCTGCTCGGCGCCGGTAATGATTCCGCGTTCACCGGTGAAAACAACGACACAATATTTGGCGAGGCCGGAAATGACTTTATTTTCGCAGATGACGGCAACGATAGCCTGATCGGCGGCTCCGGGGGCGATCAACTTTTGGGCTCCAATGGCCAGGATACGCTGATCGGCGGAACGGGCGTTGATACTTTGGCCGGCGGCTCCGGCGCCGACTTATTCATTTACGCCGCCGGCGACGGCAATGACCGGATCAATGATTTTACGGCAGGAGCAGGCGCCGGCGACGTTATTGACTTGTCGGGCATGGGCGCGAACTTCAATACGTTTCAGGAGGTTTTGGCCGCAACATCGGATTCCGGCAGCGACGCCATCATCTCTTTTGGCGGCGGTGATACCTTGCGATTGGTTGGCGTCTCCCGCGATGATCTCGTTGCAGATGATTTTGCATTTTAGTGCAGTACAGCAATTTTGAGCGCGGGCGATACGCGCTCATGGAACTTTATTCTGGGGCCGTCCGAGCAAAAATTCGGGCGGCCCTTTATTATTTGACCGGGGTCAAATGGCGTTTTTGATCACACACTTGTGCGCATTCGCCGAAGGCTTCGATCCTGACATCACTTAGCGATACCCCTGTCGGGGCAAATAACGCCGCCACCTCGCGCTCGTTAAGCTTGATTTCCCTGGCCTTCGCGCATTTGCGACAGATCAAAAACGCGCTCGCTTGTCGCGTCGGATCGTAATCAACCGCAACAAATGCGTTGAGGCTTTCAATTTTCTTGACATAGGACCTCGCGATCAACGCCTCCAGCGCTCGGTAAATCGTCATTGGCGCTTTCAAACCCTGATCTTGAAGGTCCTCCAGAATATCATAGGCTTTTAAAGGCGCTTCTGATCGCCTTAGCGCCTCGTAAACCAACCTCTCATTTCGTTTTAACGGCTGCGACGGCTGGTTGTCGCGCAAGTGCGCAACTTTTTGACGGCCCACGGATTTGACCGGGGCCTCCAGGGGGATTCCCATTTCTCTCTCCAAATTGGACGCGCTCATAAAA